>JAIYBU010000142.1 GCA_027488335.1 Cytophagaceae bacterium | reverse complement strand
ACAGCAGTTGCGAAATTATTGAAGATGTTTAGAAAATAAAACATTGTGTAGAGACGTTGCTCCAATGGAATTACATGCAACGTCTCTACGAGATAAAAATCTATTCTACATAAAGCACTAAACCTTTCAAATAACTACCTTCTGGGTGAAATAAATTTACAGGATGGTCTGCTCCTTGCGTGAGGTGATGCAAAACTCTCACTTGACGACCAACTTCCAGTGCCGCCGACATAACCGTGTTATAAAACAATTCTCGGTCAACTACTTGCGAACATGAAAATGTAAACAAAATTCCGCCTTTGACCAATCTCTTGATTCCCTCAACATTCAATCTTTTATAGCCTTGCACTGCATTATGGCGTTTAGCAACATTCTTAGCATACGCTGGCGGGTCAAGAATAATTAAGTCGTAGGTTTGGTCGTTTCGCTTTAAATAATTCATTACATCTTCGGCGTAGGCTTCGTGTTTATCGGTTTCTCCAAAATTTAATGCAACATTTTGATTTACTAAATCAACTGCTTTTTTCGATACATCAACCGAATGTACCAACTCCGCTCCTGCTTTTAAAGCATAAATCGAAAAGCCGCCTGAGTAACAAAATGAGTTCAGTACTTTTTTACCTTTCGCATATTGTCCCAATAAAGCACGATTATCTCGTTGGTCGAGGAAAAAACCTGTTTTTTGTCCAGTTTGCCAGTCGATTAAAAACTTATTGTCATTTTCAGAAACTTCGTGCGGAATCAATTCAACCGAAGCTTTATTGAATAAATAATCATTTTTAACGTTTTTTCCAAATTCGGTTGGCAAAGTTTCAGCACTTTTATCATAAACTGCCAAAAGGCTTTCACCATAAATTTGTTTTAATCCTGCTACGATTTTTTCTTTTTCTCGCCACATTCCAATCGTATGAGCTTGAAAAACCACCACACCTTTATAAAAATCAAGAATTAACCCTGGAAAACCATCGCCTTCACCATGAATAAGTCGATAACAATCAACAACCCCACTCCCACCTTGAAATACAATTGTTTGGCGAACTTTATGAGCAACACTAAGTTTTTCGAGCCAAAAAGCCTCATTGATTTCAGTAGCCGAGTAAGAAAAAATCTTTACGGCTATACTCCCTTTATAAAAATGCCCTGTTGCGAGATAAGTTAGTTTTTTATCGAAAACCTCTACCACATCACCATCTGTCGGATTTCCTTCGGTACGAGCAATTGCTCCCGAAAAAATCCAAGGATGTAGCCTTTTTACTGCTATTTCTTTTCCTGCGTTTAAAATTACTTTTGCGTACATAAATTGTTTTTTTGCGACTCGACAACACTTTATGCTGTAAATATTTATAAAAACATAGCATTAATCCTGTCAATCATATCAATCTTTAGAATCTTAGTACAAAATAAGAAAAAAATGAGCCTTGATAAAATCATATCACTGATTAAATATTATATTTACCTTCAAGTTTTAAAAGTAGATTTAAACTTATAACCCTTAACCTCGCAAAATACCATGAAAGTCAACCGTAGAAACTTCCTACGTCAAACAGGACTTATCGCAGCTACTCCTTTGATAACCAGCGAATTATGGTCTTGTACTCCTTCGTCAAAAACCGAAGAAAAAAATACCGACTCGACCGCAACTTCCTCCATTATATCCGAACCATCAGTAAAAGAATTTGGCTTACAGTTATGGACTGTAAAAGAAGACATGGCAAAAGACCCTAAGGGTGTTTTGAAGTCATTGGCAAGCTACGGCTACAAGCAAATCGAAAGTTTTGAAGGCGATAAAGGCATTTTTTGGGGTATGACCGCCAAAGAATTCAAGACTTATATGGATGAATTAGGTATGTCAATCGTCAGTACGCATTGTAATCCTGATTTTACGATGAAGAAAGAAACGGAAGATAAATTCAAGAAATTAGCTGACGATGCCGCAAGTATTGGCATGAAATACTTGATAAATCCTTTCTTGGGAAGCTTAAAAACTGCCGATGAATGGAAAAAAGCGGCCGAAGGATTGAATCGTCAAGGCGAAATTGCTTCTAAAGTTGGCTTGAAATCGGGTTATCATAATCATCACTTTGAATTTAAGAAATTTACCGATGGTACTTGTCCTGAGCAAATTTTATTGGAAGGTACGGACCCTAAATTAGTTGATTTTGAATTAGATTTATACTGGGTTGTAAAAGCAGGCGAAAACCCTGAAGCATGGTTGACAAAATACAAAGACCGTTTCCGTCTTTGTCATATAAAAGATTATTACAAAGAAGAAAAAATGAAGGAAATCGAAGCAAAAGAAAAGCAAACTGACCCATTCTGGCCCATTGGAGGCTCGACGATTGTGGGAACAGGCCGCATTGATTTCGCCAAAATATTAAGTACTGCTAAAGCCAACGGAATGGAATATTATATTGTGGAACAAGAACGTTTTGATGATACTACTCCACTAAAAGCTGTTGAAACTGACGCTCAATATATGAAGAAATTGGTATTTGCTTAATTAGTATGCTTGGCACGTACATCGTGCCAAGCATAAACTCTTGAAAAAGAGTGTTTTTCTATGAATCAAAACGAAAATTACCTTGATGGCTTGCTTTTAGAAGCACTTCGCAAAGATGACGAAAAAGCTTTGGGGTATTTATTCAACACTTTTTATAACAAACTCTACCGAATCGGACTAAAATGGTGCTTAGATAGCGATATAACGGAAGAGTCTATACAGTTGATATTCAGTGACTTATGGAAATATCGTCATTCATTGAGCGATATTCAATCATTTGAAGCCTACCTTAAAAGTGCCCTCAAAAAACGTATCTTCAAAGAACTTCAAAAAGTAAATAGTATAGAAAAAGTAAATTGGGAAGATGCCGAAAACTTCATTCTTTCTACGCAATCGTATGAGGAAATTTTAATAAAACAAGAATCCGATACACACCTCAAAAAACAGCTTCACCTTGCCCTTGAGCAACTCTCACCTCGTCAAAAAGAAATCATTATACTGAAATATTTTGAAGAACTTAGTTTCAAAGAAATTGCCGAAAAAACTGGCCTACAAACCGATAGTATTTATAAAACCCTTCATGAAGCAATTAAGAAGTTGAAGGGAATTTTGTAAAATATACGCAACCCGATTTGACGTTGCGGTGCAACTTCTCTACAAATTAAAAAATATTTCAAAAAAATCAGGAAGATTTTCTCATAACACTCCTCTGTGTTTATAGAACAGAATATTATTCCTACAAACGTACAATATAATAGCATTTTCCATGAAAAATAAATCAGCACTTACCATTGAGGAACTTTTGATTGATGAATCTTTTTTGAATTTTTATTTCAGAAAAGATGAGGCTGATATATTAGAATGGGAAGACTGGGCAGAAGACCACCCCGACCGTCAAGAATTGATAAAACAAGCATTTACTCAGCTTGATAGGCTTTCGTTGAAGTGGAAGCAAGAGCAAATTTCGGAGAAGTTTGAAGAGTTAAATGAACAATTGTATGAAATAAAGCCTTTACAAGTCAGTTTTCTTCGTCCGCAAATTTTTCGTTGGGCAGCGGCGATTGTTTTATTTTCGGGCATTGGTTGGTGGTATTTCCAGCAAAACAATAGCAAATCAGTTATTTATACCGAATTAGTAGAAAATGCTCCGACGGCTCTCATCGAAAAAGAAAATAATACAAATAAACCTTTGTTGATTACGCTAAGCGATGGTTCATCAATTTTGCTTCAACACGGTAGCCGATTGAGTTATCCTGCCAATTTTGAAGGAAATACAAGAGAAGTTTATTTAGATGGCGAAGCGTTTTTTGAAGTAGCAAAAAACCCAGAAAAACCTTTTTTGGTGTATGCCAATGAGCTGGTTACGAAAGTTTTAGGCACAAGTTTCAACATAAAATCTTTTAAAGGGCAGAAAGATATTCAAGTGATAGTTCGCACAGGAAAGGTTTCTGTTTTTAAACTAAATGAAATTCAGAATAGCAAAAATGTTAAGATTCTCGAAGGTGTCGTAATTATTCCAAATCAACAGATAAGGTTCGATAAAGAGAAAAGTAATTTTTCAAAATCTTTGATAGAACAACCCGAAATGCTTTCCGAAATGCCTCAGTATAATTTTGAATTTAAAGATGTTTCGGCAAGCAGTGTTTTTGCCACTATTCAAAAAGCCTACGGCATTTCGATAGTTTATGATGAAGACCTATTGAAAGAATGCCCCGTAACAGCCTCATTATCAGACGAACCACTCTACGGGAAATTAGAATTAGTCTGTAATGCCATCGAAGCCCAATACCAACTCATTGATGGTCAGGTAATTATAAGTAGTAAAGGATGTAAAAACTAAATCTACACAATCTGCCTTTGATTTCTTGTACTTCAAAGGCAGACAAAATTTCAAATCAATCAACACCTAAAAACCAAGTAATTACACGTAAAAATTTCATCTAAAAACCAAAAAAAATCGGTGATGCTACCAACATCACCGAAGTACTTTCCCCGAATTAAATTCTACCAAAATTTAATACTCATCGGGAGTGTTTTTGTCTCATTTAATCACAAAGTCATCAAAAACGTTTAAAATTATGCTAACTTTTACAAAATCCAATTCATTAATAAGAAAATTTATGAAATTGAGCCTTTTACAACTATGTTTGGCTCTGCTTTTCACTGGACTCAGCTACGCACACAAGAGCAATGCCCAAGAGGTACTCGACCGTGAAGTTTCGCTACAATTGAAAGAACAGAATCTTGAGAACGCTTTGAGTAAAATCGAAGAATCGGCTAATGTCAAATTTATTTTTAGTTCGAAACTTATCAAAAGCAGCCGTTTTGTTTCGCTAAACGTCAAACAACAAAAACTTTCTACCGTTTTAGAAGCACTCTTAAAACCCTTGAATATTGGTTTTAAAGTGAGTGGAAATAAAATTATCTTGAATCGTCAAGCTGAAGACACTAATTTCCTCATCCCAAACGTAGTAGAAAGCCCAATAACAGGAAAAATCACCGATAGCCGTGGTGAGGCACTTCCTGGTGTAAGTGTGAGCATCAAAGGTACCAAGAAAGGAACAAGCACCGAAATGGACGGTTCGTTTAAACTCAACGCCGATGCGGGCGATGTATTGATTTTTAGTTTTATTGGTTTCAATACAAAGGAGGTGAAAGTAAGTGCAAATCAATCAGTTATCAATGTTTCGTTGGAAGAAAGCCTTTCGTCTTTGAGTGAAGTTGTCGTTACGGGTACTCGTAGTAGTGGCCGCACAAAAATTGATACGCCTGTGCCTGTTGATGTTATTCCGCTTTCGCAAGTAACCAATAATGTTGGTCAAGTAGATATTAACCAAATCTTGACGTTCGTTGCTCCATCGTTTCAATCTTCTCGCCAAGCAATTTCTGACGGAACTGACCACGTTGACCCCGCTCAATTGCGTGGACTCGGCCCTGACCAAGTTTTGGTTTTAGTAAATGGAAAAAGGAGACATCAATCGGCTTTGGTAAACGTAAACGGTACGGTAAACCGTGGTACAGTAGGAACAGACATGAATGCGATTCCTGCCACAGCCGTGGAAAAAATAGAAATTTTGCGTGATGGTGCCGCCGCTCAATATGGTTCGGATGCGATTGCGGGTGTCATTAATATTGTCTTGAAAAAGCAAATCGGTTTGAGCGGAAATGTATCAGGTGGAGAATATATGACAAGTTATGATAAAAACTATGCCCTTAACAATGGTCAGAATGCAAGTGTTAAGGTACAAGATGGTTTAACTGGCCAATTTGGATTAAACTATGGTTTTAAAATTGGCAAAAATGGTTTTGTAAATCTTACGGGCGAGTATGTTTCTCGTGACCAAACTAACCGTACAGGAACTTATACTGGACAGGTTTTTCCAGCCGTAACAGGTCAGACCGACGACCAAGTTATTGCAAGTAAAGGCTTAACTCGTGAAAATTTTGATATGCGTATCGGAAACTCACAAGTAAAAGGTGGTGGAATAGTCTTGAATGCGGCTTTACCAATTAATGATAACATTGAAGTATATGCTTTCGGTGGCTGGAATAATAAAAAAGGAAATGCAGCTGGTTTTTACCGTTACCCAAATAGTGTCCCTGCGGCGGTTCGCACCAATGTTTTTGCGGTTTATCCGAATGGTTTTTTACCAGAAATTAATTCTGATGTTACCGATATTTCATTTGCTGCCGGTTTACGTGGCAAAGCCTTCAAAACTTGGAACTTTGATTTAAGTAATGTTTACGGCAAAAATATCTTCGATTACGGTGTTGATAATTCAGTAAACTATACACAAGCAGTTTCGGGAAGTAGCTTTCAACGTAAATTCGATGCAGGTGGCAATTCTTTTGCTCAAAATACGACAAATTTAGATTTTAATAAAAGATACGAAACCGTTTTGAATGGCTTAAATGTGGCTTTCGGAACAGAATTTAAAGCGGATGCTTTTGGTACTCGTGCGGGCGAAGAAAGTTCTTTCACCAATTATAATACAGCTTCGGGGGTAGCAGCAGGTTCACAAGTTTTTGCTGGATTTTTACCAGCCAATGCAGGTACGCACACGCGTAATAGCTTTGCCCTATATACAGACTTAGAATTAGATATTACGAAAGCTTGGCTTGTTTCAGGTGCATTGCGTTTAGAAAAATATTCTAATTTTGATAATACACCGCTTAATTATAAAATAGCTACTCGCTATAAATTGACTGACAATATTGCCCTTCGTGGTGCAATCAGTACGGGTTTTAGAGCTCCATCATTACAACAAAGCTATTACTCAAAAACCAATACTTTGTTTCAGACCGTAAACGGTGTTCAGACTCCCGTTGAAAGCGGAACATTCCCGAATGATAGTAAGGCAGCCAAAATCTTAGGAATTCCTGAGTTAAAACCTGAAACTTCGCAAAACCTTAGTATTGGAGCAACCGCACAATTGGGCAAATTAGAATTAACGGTAGATGCGTATCAAATTGATATCAAAGACCGCATTATCTTAACCAATAATTTTACTTCGGGTGGAAATGCTGAAATTGCGTCACAATTGGCTGCGGCTGGTGCAACAACTGTCAATTTCTTTACCAATGCCATTGATACTCGTTCGAGAGGTTTAGAAGCAGTTGCAGCATATAGCACAAAAATTGCAGAAAAACACTCTTTTAAATTTACGTTAGCAGGTGCTTTTATTCATAATGAAGTAATCAAAGGTACTGACGGAAAAGTTGTCATAAAAGCTTCTGAAACATTAATCAAAACTGGTCAGCTTGGCAATTATTTTAATCGTGAAGACCAAAGCCGTATCGAAGTGGCAAGTCCGAAAAATAAGATAACGGGGACTTTAAACTATAAAGTTGGCAAATTCGGAGCAATGATTCGTGTAGTACGTTTCGGAGAAGTGGTTTATTTAGACCCAACTATTACTGGAACGGATAAATTTGTGGCAAATGCGTTTAATGGTGGTACCAAAGAAACCCTCGACCAAACTTTTACACCTAAGGTAATCACAGATTTGACAGTAAATTATCAATTAGCTAAATCTATCAGCGTAGCAGTTGGTGCCAATAATATCTTTGATGTATATCAAGATGTGCATACACATTCAGCAAATATGTCGGCTGGACGTTTCGTTTACTCACGTCGTGTACAGCAAATGGGTTTCAATGGTCGCTATATTTTTGGTCGTTTAAGCTTTAATTTCTAAGAAAAACGCTTTAATTTACCTTAAACCCCGTAAGGTCTTTCAGACCTTACGGGGTTTTCTTTGTTTATAAACTCCCAATCAATTCCTTGATAATCAGTGTCATGTTTGGTTCGGCTTTGAAAGCTGCGGCTAAAATATTTTCAATTTCAGCTACTTTTAAGGTTTCGGGAATACACATATCAGTAATGACCGAAATTCCGAAAACAGGAATTCCCATCTGACGAGCCACAATTACTTCAGGAACAGTACTCATTCCTACGGCATCAGCACCCAAATTTCTCAATAATCTATACTCGGCTTTGGTTTCGAGTTGCGGCCCTGTTACACTTACATACGTACCGCTGTGTACACCTTCGATATTATTTTGACTTGCAATGATTTTTGCTTTTTCAATCATTTCTAAATCGTAAGGCTCGCTCATATCGGGGAAACGGTCGCCCATGATATTTGCTCCAACCAACGGATTTTCGGGCAGAAAGAGAGCAATATGGTCTTCAATAATCATTAAATCGCTTTCGTGGTACATCGGATTCATTCCTCCCGAAGCATTCGAGACAAATAATCGCTCAATACCGAGCAGTTTCATTACTCGTACAGGAAACGTCACTTGTTTCATCGAATAACCTTCATAATAATGAAAACGCCCTTGCATACAAACTACATTTTTCCCTTGAAGTTTACCAAAAAGTAATTTTCCAGTATGAAACTCAACCGTTGCGATAGGAAAATGCGGAATATCTTCGTAATTAATTGTGTGAACAACTTCGATTTCGGTGGTGAGTTTCCCGAGTCCTGTTCCGAGTATAATACCAAACTGCGGCTTAAAGTCGCCAATGATTGATTGAATATAAGCAGTTGCTTCGTTGATTTGTAGCATATATTATTTACGAGTTATTATGTATAGTTTTGTCTTTTCTATTCAAAAATATATGAGATTTTCAGAAAACCCTGCAAATCAACACAAAAAAGCACGACCTTGTGAGTCATGCTTATTTATATACCTTTCTGTAAAGTTTAGCGAATTATAACGCTAAAGTACCTTTACGTGCTGCATCAACGATAGTAGCTTCTAAGCCTTTTTTGTTGATTGTACGAAGTGCTGAAGTCGAAACTTTCAACGAAACCCATACACCTTCCGACTCTAAAAAGAATCTCTTAGTTTTTAAATTTGGAAAAAACTTACGCTTAGTTTTATTATTAGCGTGCGATACGTTATTACCGACTTGCGTTTTCTTACCAGTAATTTGACAAACTTTTGCCATTGCCTTATTGAATATTTTCTATGAAAAAATGAATACTTTCCTAAAACGGAGTGCAAAATTACATATTTTTTTGGAAAGGAAAAAGTATAGCCTAATTTTTTTTATGTCCGTACGGACAATGACGACAGCCATTTTTACAACAATAACCACGTTTTAAATGGTATTCACTTGTAAAAACAAAACAACCATTCTCATAATAATAATCTTCGGTAGCGTACTTTTGATTGAGTACTGCCCCATTTTCACTTTTTCTTTTGCTCACAACTTTATTATTTTACTCTGATTATATAACTTAGTATTCAGATAAAAAGTTTTAAAATTAATCAAATGAAAATATTTATTCGTGAAGCAACGCTCAGTGATGTAAAAGATATTTTACAAATTTATGCCGAAGCCCTTGATAATGGAAAAGTTTTATCGGTTGAAAATGCTCAAAGAATATTTTTAAAACAACAACAATACCCTGATTATAAAGTATTTGTAGCCGAATTTGAACAGCAAATTGTGGGAACTTTTGCTATACTTATCATGGAAAACATGGGACATTTGGGTACACCTTCAGCAGTAATTGAAGATGTGGGTGTGCTACCAATCATGCAAGGTAATGGAATCGGAAAACAGATGATGGAATTTGCAATGAATTATGCACGAGAAAAAGGTTGCTACAAAATGAGTTTGTCGAGTAATCTTAGACGTGAAAAAGCCCACCAATTCTACGAATCGCTGGGCTTTCAGAAACACGGTTTTAGCTTTTTGATGTCATTAACTTAGTCGCATGTTTTTATTCAAAAAGTAAGGTTTGAGTACTTTTTTATCGAAAATTGCGAGTAAAACTACTAAGTTGACCAAAATCATCAGTTTTACCAAAATATCTATCGAGAAATTATTGATTACTTCTAAATCATAGACTCTCGGAATTTCGATAACCGAATGTGAGCTGGAGAAATAAAAAAGCATCAGGCTGATTGTTCCTACAAAAGATGCAGTCATTAGAAGCAAAAACATCCAAGTAAGCTGGCTACTCCAAGATTTTTTCTTGATTGGAGCATGAGCAACGGTTGCCAAAAGGTTTTCGGTAAATTGTACCGAAGGCTTTTCGATGGGTAAATCAATTAAATCGAAATGCACAGCTTCTAACTCTTCAAAATATACTTTATATTCGGCCGATTCCGAAAATAAGTTTTGGTGCTGTGCCAAGAGTTCTTTTGAAGCACACCCATCCAAAACATCAAATATTTGTTCGTCAGTTAGCATTTTCATAGGCGTTTTATTTATAACAAACTTCGGACTTCTTCGTTCAACATTTTTTTCATTTCTTCTGTCAAACGTTTTCTGGCTCGGTGAATTTTTACTTTGGCAGTTTCGGTACTTATTTGTGTGATTTCGGCAATTTCTCCCAGTGATAATTCTTTTAAATAAAATAAGGTTATCATCATAGCATCATCGGCAGAAAGGTTTTGTAAGGCTTGCTTAATGGCTTTTGTTCTTTCGATTTTTCTTAAACCTTCCGTTGAATCACTCGAATGGCTTACCAAAACTGCCTCCGATGAAGTTTCGATATCAACTATCTCAACTTTATTCTTGCGTTTTTGCATCAAAGCCGCATTGAAAACAATTCGATAAAACCAAGTTGTAAATTTCGATTCAAAATTAAACGAAGACAAAGCCCCAAAAACCTGCATAAAGGCATCTTGTGCTACTTCTTCGGCGTCTTCACGATTATTCAGAATTCGATACGCAATCGTAAAGGCATAGTCCTTGTGGCGATTAATCAACTCCTTATAAGCCGATTTATCGCCAGTTCTGATACGATTGAGGAGGTTTATATCTTTCTGATTATCATTCACAACCAATTTGATGCAGATGCTTTAGAAAAGGTTACGCTTAAAAGAAAAAAAGTTTTATGCCTTTCTCGAAAGTATTTTAAGTTTTTTTGACAACTATTTTAACACTAAATAACTTATAATCAACACCTTAAATAACTTTCAGTTTTTAATCCTTCATTCTTAATTAAAACCAACCGTAACCTTCAAAAAGAAACTTGCATCCTATCAACAAAATAAAATTTCAATACATACTAAACAGATACAAGATTATGGACCCAAGAGCAGCAATCGTTGCAATGTCGATTCCGATTACCGCTATTTTAGGCTTTGTCGGATTAATGATTATTCTGAGAAAATTTGATAACGACGAGAAAATGGCAATGATTGAAAAAGGAATTGCTTTACCTCAAAAACAAAGTGGAAAAGTTAATCCAGCATCAGCTTTGCGTTGGGGATGTCTCTTTGTAGGTGTCGGACTCGGCATTTTTGTAGCGAATATGATTGCCAGCATAAAACAACAAGATAACGAAGCACTTTATCCTGCTCTGATTATGTTTTTTGGTGGTGCAGGTTTGTTAGTTTCTTACTATATTCAGCTTAAAATTGACGAAAGAAGCAAATGAGTTCTGAGTTTAGAGTTCTGAATTCTGAGTTACCGTTATACAGTCAGAAAAAACTACACACTTAATTCAGAACTCTATTTTCCCCATTTAGCTAAATTCCCTTTGCCGCCAATTGCCCAGCAGGCATCTTTGAAGCATGAAATTACATGAAAAGATTCAGTATCAATGGTTTTCCATGCAGGTTCGTCTTCTCCGAGTAAACTCGTTCCTGAAGTTCCTACCAGTAGCAAACTTTTGTTGGGCAACATCCAACCCGATTCTTTCAAACCATCGGGTGTAGCAGATGCCAAAAATTCCCAAGTTTTGCCTGCATCGTGCGTAATTGCTACGTTTTCAACTTTTTCTTTATCATTTTTATAATCGCCACCTACGGCAATTCCCTGATTTTCGTTCCAAAAGTGTAATCCAAAAATACCCGAAGTTTGTCCTTTTTTAAATGGCGTTTGGTAAACTTGCCAAGTTTCCCCTTTATCAGCCGTGAAGAAGACTCTGCTTTGAGTGTTGAGCCACGCCTTGCCACTTGGTTGAGTCGCTACACACGTTCCACTCGATGCAAACGAGGCCTCACCTTCAAGCACAACAGGTAATTTTTCTTTGTCTATCCGTTGCCAAGTATTTCCTGCATCAAGTGTTCTTAAAATAAAGGGTTTTTCATCAATAGGGTCACCAATCAAAATACCTTCTTTTTCATTCCAAAAATCCATCGAATCAAAAAATGCTCCTTTATCTTTATAGTCCAGCACTACTTTCCATGAATTTCCTCCATCGGTGGTCTTGAAAACTTTTGCAGCCCCCTCTTCAGCCAAGCCAGCACTCATAATATAGGCTGTTTTTTCGCTCACGCCATAAATATCTCTGAAATCCAATTTTTCAGCTCCATTTACCTTTATTACCTGCCATGTTGTACCTGCATTTGTTGTCCGTAAAACCGTACCTTTGCTCCCACCTGCCCATACAACTTTTTTGCTGGTGGCATGAATTGACCGAAACGAAGCATCTGTTCCTGACTCTTGTTTTATCCATTGAGCATTTAACGTATTCGCACTCAGCAAAAGTAAAAGTATATGGGCTTTTTTCTTAAAAATCGAGGAAATCATAGTAAAAAAAGAGAATAGTGGTTATTTTTGTGGAATGAACGGCCGAAAGATACATATTTTCTATGTTTTTTTACTCTTTTTAGCATCCAATTTTGCGTTGGCACAAGAAGATGTAAAAATTGAACTGGGTAAAAAAAATATTTTATTGGAAGAAAACTTTACAATTAAAGTTATCATTCGGAACACCGATAAATCGGCAATGAGTGCTTTTCCTGAACTTCCAAATTTTATAAAAGGAGCAAAACAAAAAGTTTTTTCAAAGAATCCGCTTGGCTACACAATCACCCAAAGCTATACACCAACCAAAGAAGGTAACTTCAAGATTCCGAGTTTTATTCTGACTGTCAATAATAAAGATTATACAAGCGAGCCATTTAATCTTACTGTCAATTCGTTAGATGATAATTCTGAAGAAGTGAATGAAATCATTTCGTCCGAAAAAGCTAAAAGTAACGCTTTTTTGGCAATGAGTATTGATAAAAACAAGGTGTATGTAGGACAAGGCTTTAGAATTTCGTTGGCTTTTTATGTAGCAGAAAGTAATACCATAAAAATGGATTTTGCCGATGATTTAAACGCCCAAATCGATGCTATTGCCAAGAAAATAAAAGCACCAGATTGCTTAGAGCAACGAATCTTGATTTCAGATTTAAGGGGAATTCCAACTATAATTAATGGAAAAAAGTATTTAACTTTTAAATTTTTTGAAGCAATTTATTTTCCACTCAATAATAAACCGATTAATATTCCTTCGGTTGAGTTAAGAATGGCTCAAACCATCAAAAATGTTAAAGAAAGTATTGTTTTCAGGGATACTCCACAAAAAATCACAGTTTTAGATTTACCTGAGCATCCACTAAAAGATAAAGTTTCGGCAGGAAATTTTAGTTTAGTCGAGCAAATCGAAACCCGAAAAATCAATACGGGTAAAAGTTTTACTTATTTATTTAAGATTGTAGGCGATGGGAATTTCTCAACAGTCAATGTCACTTCGCCTACAAATGATAGCTTTTTTGATTTTTATCCACCCGAAGTTAAAGAAAATCATCCAAACGGTCAGCCAAGCAGAGAAAAGTTATTTCGATACCGAATTTTAGCCAAAGATTCTGGTCAATACCAATTCGATAAATATTTCTTTTGGGTCTTTTTTAATACCAAAAAAGGTCAGTACGACACGCTCAAATCAGCACTAAAAATTAAGGTTTTGGGTAAAAGCATCGCAGATAAAGACACTGATGCATCAAACGATATTTTTGCGGGAATTGATAAACTCGATACGTCTCGAACCGAAACTAACTATCAGGAAGTATTAAAAAACATTGCTAACTTTCTGATAATCTGTATGTTAATCGGAAGTTTGTATTTATTTAATTGGGGCAGAAAGAAAAAGGTTAATAATGAATAAAGTGGGTCAAACCGAATTTCGATGGCCAAAAAGTATAATTGATAATTAATAATTGATAATTAATGAGTAGCACTTACGGAAAAATCTTTAAAATATCGACTTTCGGAGAATCGCACGGAAAGGCAATCGGAGTAATAATTGATGGATGTCCAGCAGGCGTTGAATTTAACGAAAGTTTTATTCAAAACGAACTCGACAGACGTAAACCTGGCCAATCAAGAATCACCACTCAACGCAAAGAATCTGACGAATTCCAAGTTCTTTCGGGGGTTTTTGAAGGAAAAACAACAGGAACACCCATTGCAATGGTTATTCCAAACGAAGACCAACGCTCGAAAGATTATAGCCACATTGCTACCCAATTCCGCCCTTCACACGCAGATTATACCTACACCGCTAAATATGGCAATCGTGATTATCGTGGTGGTGGACGCAGTTCGGCTCGTGAAACCGCGGCTCGTGTAGCTGCTGGGGCATTGGCCAAGACGCTTCTTTCGGCCAATAATATTACGATTCAAGCATACGTTTCGCAAGTTGGGAAACTAAAGCTCGGTAAACCGTATTTTGAACTTGACCTTTCAAAAACAGATGATAATGCGGTGCGTTGCCCTGATGAAGAAATGGCTCAAAAAATGTTCGATTACATTGATGAAACTCGAAAAAAAGGAGATTCTATCGGTGGCATTATTACTTGTGTAATCAAAGGTGTGCCTGTGGGTTGGGGTGAACCTGTATTTGATAAACTTCACGCCGAACTCGGTAAAGCCATGCTGGGAATCAATGCCGTAAAGGGCTTTGAATATGGAAGTGGTTTTGATGGAATTGAGTTATACGGCTCCGAACATAATGACGAGTTCTTTATTGGCGATGACGGAAAAGTACATACAAAAACCAATCTTTCGGGCGGCATTCAAGGCGGAATTTCAAACGGTGAAGATATCTACTTTAAAGTAGCTTTCAAGCCTGTTGCTACCATTATGCAAGACCAAGAAAGTGTGAATGCTGAAGGCGAGAAAGTGATAGTTTCGGGAAAAGGTCGCCACGACCCTTGTGTATTGCCACGAGCAGTGCCAATTGTTGAAGCAATGGCAGCACTGGTTTTAGCCGATTTTAGTTTAAGAGCGAAATCTAATAAAGTATAAATATTACAGACATATAAAAATGAAGCCTTCGCTTAAAGCGAAGGCTTCATTTTTATATGTCCATATTCTCAAAAATAAATTTTCATTATTTTCTGAAAATATTATTTTTATTATAAATTTGATTATTTCAAAAAAAATAACCTAATTTGTTAGGATTTCTAAAAAATGTTCTAATTTTGTAATTAGTAGACATATGTTCTATCAACAAACCATTCAGAGTAGTATAAAATGGAGTTTATTAGTGACGAACTTGATGAGTATTGTGTTACCCATACGTCGAGCGAAAACGAGATTCTTAGTAAATTAAATCGAGAAACTCACGCAAAGGTTTTGCAACCACGAATGTTATCGGGGCATTTCCAAGGGCGTTTTTTATCTATGCTTTCGCACATGATTCGCCCAAAAAATATTCTTGAAATTGGTACCTACACAGGCTATTCGGCTTTATGCTTGGCCGAAGGTCTTCAAGAAGATGGAAAATTACTGACAATTGATATAAACGAAGAGCTGGAAGATTTTGTGAGAGGCTTTTTCAATCAATCTTCACTCAAAGATAAAATCGAGTTTCAAATTGGTAATGCTGCCGAAATTATTCCGACACTTACTCAGACCTTCGATTTGGTTTTTATTGATGCAGATAAACTCAATTATGACAAATACTATGATTTAGTTTTCGAAAAAGTTAGGCAAGGCGGATATATCATCTCAGATAATGTGCTGTGGAGCGGAAAAGTAGCAGACCCTACCAAAAAAGATAAAGATACCGTATCAATTCGGGCCTTCAATCAAAAATTACACGAAGACCCAAGAACCGAAAATATACTATTACCTATAAGAGACGGCCTGATTATAGTTAGAAAGCTATGATTTATCACTCGGGAACTCGTCTCTCTATTAGTCTTAGTTCACCCATAGTTAAGTCATTCATTAGTAAATTTCAATGGTAGTATGAACGACTTTAATGTTTCACCAGTAAACCAATAACCAGTTCACCAATAACCAAATAACAAGTTTTCCAATAATCCGTTCCTAAATAAAGAGTGTCCATTACAATAGAACCAATATTTTCCTAATAAGATGAAAAAAAACGTTGCTTTACTACTTTTGCTCATAAGCATTCAAGGAGTATTTGCCCAGCAGGCAATTCTTCCTGAAGTACCTAAAAAGTTGGAGTTTGCGGGTGTAACCGTAAAACTTGACGCAGATGCCCAAAAACTTGTTCAGAAAGAAGTTAATTCTCTGCTTACTCCCGAAAACAAATATTTACTTGATAAACTGGAGCGAATTCAATGGTATTTTCCAATCATCGAAAGTATTCTCGAAGAAGAAGAAGTTCCTGAAGACTTTAAATACGTAGCCATTGCCGAAAGTTCACTCCTTCCCGATGCCATCTCCACCTCAAATGCCGTTGGTTTTTGGCAAATGAAGCCAGCAACTGCACAAGAAGTTGGCCTACGAGTCGACAAAGAAATCGACGAGCGTAAAAATATTTATGCCTCAACCAGAGGAGCTGCGTTGTACCTAAAACGTAATAACTTGATTTACAAAAATTGGATTTCTTCGCTTTTTTCTTACTCACTTGGTGCAGCTGGCATCAGTAAAATTGTACCTTCGCAATGGTCTTATGCCAACGAAATTGACTTTGATGCACAAACCGACCGTTATTTACTGAAAGCCATCGCTCACCGCATTGCTTTTGAATACAGAATCAATCGTTTGAAAGAATCTCGTTTTTCGTTTGTGGAATACAAAAACACTAAAGGAAAATCGCTCAATGACATTGCTTCAATGGTCAATGCCGACATCAACGAGCTAAAAAGATATAACTCTTGGTTGCTTACAAATACAATTCCAACCGACAAAGATTATTCAGTAGCGATTTTAGTTCCTGCCGAAAACTTAGAAGATGTTCAGTCGAAACTTAATCGTCAGAACGAATTGGCAACAAGTGATGCTGCTTTCCCGATTTTAAAGCGTGTAACAGTGGTTACGGCTTCAGAAGAAGAGCCGATTTTCTACGAAATCAATGGCAAAAAAGGTATTTTGGCAAAACCTGGCGACGATGTAGCTTCGTTGGCGAAAAGTGGTAAAATCAAAATTAGTGATTTTCTTCGCTATAACGATATGACTGATAAAGAGTTGGTCGAGGAAGGCAAAATTTATTACCTAAAGAAAAAAAACCGTAAAGGTCCAGTGCCTCATCACGTTGTATTAACTGGGCAAACTATGTGGCAAATTTCGCAGATATACGGCATTCGTATGAAAAACTTACTTCGTCTCAATCGTATGAATACCGTCCAGCGAATTCAAAAAGGTAGAGTTGTTTACTTACAGAAAAAACGTCCGAAAGACCAACCAATTGAATACTTAAATGGCAAAGACAGCGAAGAATTAGAGAAAGTGCCAATGAGAGAACAATACGATGGCAAAGAGGAAAAAGTTTTGGCAAAAGATGGTCGCCAACCTGAAATTACTGAAAAATCAACGAAACAGACGTCAAAACCTACAATTCCAGAAAGTGTAAATATAGAGGAAAGCCCTAAAAAACCAAGCCGACCTTCAAGAGAAGAAGACGATATTATTGTAATTTCGGATAGAGATGATATAACGCCAACTGAAACAAAGAAAGCTCCCGTCAACCCGACGCCACCAGCATCGGTGAAAAATACGCCTGTAAATTCAACTCCAACTAATGTAAAAACAGCACCTGTGAAAACAACGACAACTTCTACACCTGTCACAACATCAAGTTCGGGTGTACATACTGTTGACGTTGGCCAAACGCTTTATAGTGTGGCTCGCCAATATAATATTTCGGTGAAAGATTTAGCAGATTGGAACAACATCACAACGAATGAACATGTAAAAGTAGGACAAACTTTAGTAGTGAAACAACCGAAGAACGGTAATACTTCAAGTGTGACAGCTGACCATAAAACTTCTGCTTCCGTAACCTCGCACATAGTACAAAAAAGTGAAACGCTTTATAGCATTTCAAAACGATATGGTGTAACAACAAAACAAATCCAAGACTGGAATAACATGCCTGACCAAAATGTTAAACTTGGGCAAAAATTAATAATTAAAAAATAAAATAATTATATAAAACCTGTAAGGTATTTCAAGCGAATTTTATAGGCTTTTAGTGTAGAGAAAAGATGATTTTAATAGATAATACCTGTATTAGTGATGATGTTGCAGATAAAATGTTTGTCTGCGATTTAGAAAAATGTAAAGGTGCTTGTTGTGTGGAAGGAGACTTAGGAGCTCCACTTGAAGAAGCTGAATTGGCAATTTTAGAAGAAGTATATGAGCAAGTAAAACCTTATTTATCACCCGAAGGAATCAAGGCAATCGAAGAGCAAGGTAAATATATAAAAGATTGGGAAGGCGATTATTCAACTACAACCATCGGTGATAGAGAATGTGCTTATGCTATTTATGACGAAAATAAAATTCTAAAATGTGGTATCGAACAAGCGTATCTTGATGGAAAAATTTCGTGGAAAAAACCGATTTCTTGCCACCTTTACCCTATCCGTATAACCAAATACGAAAGCTATCATGCTCTCAACTATGACCGTTGGTCAATTTGCAGTGATGCGTGTTCACTCGGCGAAAAACTGGGTGTACCTGTCTATAAGTTTTTAAAAGAACCGCTTGTCAGAGCCTATGGCGAAGCATGGTATACGGAATTGGAAAATGAAATTAGTACAAAAATCAGTAACGAATAAAAAGTTTTTTTACCGTCGGCAAGGCTTTAAGCTTTGCTGACGGTTTATTACTAATATCAATTCTAATGTCCAAAGCGAAAGAAAACAGATTTGATGATATTTATGATGTGGTTCGACTCGTTCCATCGGGTCGGGTGACGAGCTATGGTGCTATCGCTAAATATCTTGGTTCGGGTGGGGCAAGAATGGTGGGTTGGGCAATGAATGCCTGCCACAGCATGCCCGACGTTCCAGCTCATCGAGTAGTTAATCGGATTGGATTATTAACAGGAAAGCATCATTTTGGAGGCAATTTAATGCAAGAATTACTCGAAAGTGAGGCGGTTAAAGTTGAAAAAGACCAAGTCGTTGATTTTAAAAAACTTTTTTGGAATCCATCGGAAGAACTACTTTGAACTACTTTTGTTTCTTCGGCAAGCATCGCTACAATATTTTACTTCGTCCCAAACTTTCTCCCACTTTTTTCGCCAACTAAATGGCCTGCCGCAACTAATACACATCTTCGATGGCAGATTTTCTTTTTTTACTCCTCTCATTTTCCAAAATTATATTTCTCTACTTTTCACGACAAAACTCTTCATTCACTAAACAATCTGATTTTAGGTTTTGTTATCAAAGATGAAAATATGATTGTTTTATGAACTCAAAAGAAAAATATAAAGCATTACCCGACATAGATAAGGATAGAATTGTAGAAATGGCTTGGGAAGACCGAACCCCCTTTGATGCGATTGAAATACAATTTGGTTTGAAAGAGCAAGAGGTCATTGAATTGATGCGGAGAGAGATGAAGCCATCTTCTTGGAGAATGTGGCGTGAACGTGTACAAGGCAGAAGCACAAAGCATTTGGCCAAGTCGATGATAGATGATTTTAGACATAAATGTAGTCGTCAACGGAGTATTTCGTACAATAAAATTTCTAAAAGATGAATTTATTGAGTTTTGTTTTTGGTCATTTTTCCAAAAAAAGTTTTCTTTTTTGTTAAATTTTCAAAATTTATAATTGTTTTATCTAAAAAAACAGTAACTTTGTGCCAAATAATATTTTGCACTTCCAAAAAACTTTACTCCCAATGAGTATTAACAAACTTGACCAGATAGACCACAGCCTTCTGGAAATCCTTCAAAGTAACGGTAAAATTACCAACGCTCAACTTTCAAAAGAAATAGGCTTATCGCCTGCTCCAACCCTCGAAAGGGTAAAAAAATTAGAAACTTCCGGTATAATTAAAAGCTACCATGCTCAAGTAGATAGAGAAAAAGTTGGTCTTGGAGTTATGACATTTGTACAAGTATCGCTTGCTGGCCATAGAAAAGCGGTAAGTGAGGCTTTTGTCGAAAAAATTTCTAAAGTACCCGAAATTATTGAGTGCCACCACGTGACTGGCTCTTGTGATTTTCTCCTAAAAGTTATTGCAAAGGATATTAATTCTTATCAAAAACTTATCATGGAAACTATCAACGAAATCGAAGAAGTAGCCAGCACTCAAACAATGGTGATTCTTTCTACGTTTAAAGATACGCAAGTTTTACCTGTACCTTGATAGACATTTACACTGAACAAAAAGCTCTAAAACGATTAGTTTTAGAGCTTTTTGTTCAGTGTTTAATTTTTAATAATTTTTTTACTAATATTCAAATCTGAAGATTTCAGAAGTAAAAAATAAACCCCCGAAGGGAATTCAATCAGCGATAATTTTTCTTGCTGATTGAAAGAAATTGTTTTCTGTAATAAAGATTTACCATCTACATTTTTGAGCGTCAAAATACCAACAAATGGCTTTGCTGTATGGTTTTCGATAGTAATTTCAGCCGATGTTGGATTAGGGAAAATACCGATTGCCCGACTGTCTTCTTCGGTTGCCAATGGAGCTAAAACTGTTATCAAATTTTCAGCTAAAACTTTGCCCGTTCCGCACCCATTACTTACTTTTTCGATTAAATAATTGGTGGCACCCGCTGGCTTCACTTTCAACGAAATTTCTTTAGTCTGTGCTGTATTTTCGGGCAAAGAACTAATTTTATAACTAAATGGTGGCGTACCCGTAAATCGTAAATTGAGTGTTAGGGTAGTATCATAAGGCATTGTTTTATTTCCTACAAAACTCAACGAAGCAGGCGTTACAATACTAAAACTTTTGCTCGGAATTTCTTCAAAATAATCAATATTTGGTTTTACTCTAAAACGATAGTTTTTCCCTTCCTGCAGAGTATCTGAAAGTATGACTTGAAAGGGGCTTTTAGTTGACTCTGTCAATTTTGTAGGTTTCGCAAAGGAGCCAGTTGCATCCGATAATTGGAGTTGATAATTCCACTTTTCGAGTTGTGTATTCTTCACCGAAAATGCCACATTTACGCTATTTTTAGTACAAATCTGGAAATTTTCTGGAAATTCGGTAATAATAATCGGTTGAGGTAAAACCGTAATCTGAAAATTATCTTTCAAAAAACCAAGAGAATCTACCACCGAAACAAGTGTATCTTTTCGGGGAGAAAATTCAATAAAATCTTTATTATTAACACCATTCGACCATAAATGAGAACCTTTCCATGAAGATGTTAACCGTATTTTTTCACCAAATTCAACTGTTTTTTTCTCAGTTTTATTGACATTTTTGAAAACTGTAAAATTATCTCGAATCACACCATCGGACACTACCCAACGAGCATCGAGGCGGTTATCATTGATGGTAAAAAGCAGCGAACCTCCAATCGAAATATTAGAGTAAACCGAACTCGGATGCGGATTTGGGTCGCCATTCCAATCAAGTCGGCCAGCCGAACCAACTACACAATAAATAGTACCTTCATCTTTATTGATATACGGTCGTGAGTCAGCCTTTTTCTCATATTTACCATTAGCCCATTGAGTTGGATGTATATAATCATTGAACGTAAAAGATTTTCCGATATGGCCTTTCATCAGATGCGAACGCTCGTAGGAATGGCTATGCCCATTCAAAACCAAATCTACTTTATACTTATCAAAAACAGGCACTAATGTTTCTCTAATAGCAACTAAATCAGCTTCCCCATCAGAATCGTGCGAACGTTTTGTGTAAGGCGGATGATGAAACGTAATAATCGTCCACAGTGATTTGCCCTTATTGGCTTCTAAATCATTGATGAGCCATTTGTATTGTCGGCTTTGAGGGTCGTAGAGTCGGTATTTCCCTTCGTCGAGGCCATAAGAATCAAGTGCTACGAAATGAATATTTCCATAATTATACGAATAATATTCTTTTGTTCCAGAAGCCAAACCACCCATTTCACCTTGGGTTGGCACATTAATTAAATTGAAATACGAAATTTTCTTATCGACTTGAGCAGTTGCGGTTTCGTAATATTCATGATTGCCAGGTACTGGAAAAAAGGGGGTATTAGCAAGAATATTACTGCCATAAAATTCAAAAACTTGACGTTGATATTCAATATCCGTTCCGCAACAATAAGCATTATCGCCCAACCAAAGCCATAAATCAGTATGGCCTACTTTATTTTTTAAGTATTGGTCTCTTACTGCTGTTTGATTTTTAATATAAATCTCTTTGGAATCATCGGCAAAATCACCCATTGCCCAAATAGTTATCGGGCGATTATTGGTTGGGCTTGGAGCTGTGATAAAATAGTAATCTTTACTTATCGATAAAATTTTGTCGTTTGTTCCAATTGAGTAAAAGTATTTTGTGTTTGGTTTTAAACCAAATAGTTGAATACTATGCTCTGTTGTAAAAACAGGGTTTCCTACTAAATCCGAAATAGGAATTTCTTTTTTATCATCTTCTTCACTAATATAGGTTACACCACTACTCGTCGGCACATTGGTTCGCCAACGAATAATCACACTATTTTGACCTAATTGCTGTAAATATGGGCCACGAGTGATAGACTGAGCGTGAAGTACTCCCACCCAACCCTTTTCGATAGGGAGAGCTAAAATAGACAATAATACTATTGTTAATTTTAATGCTTTCTTGAACATATTTGTGGAATTTTCGCTCAAAAATACCCCTAAAAGTATTGTTATAAATTAAAAAATCACTATTTCTTTTTCTTATCACCTTTCATCAACTTTTTCGTATCTTCTATAAGTTTCTTGGCTTCTTTGTAGGTGTCAAGTTTTTTATCACCATTGGTGGTTACAATATTAAAGTATTGCAGAGCTTTTGTATAATCTTTTTCTGCACTGGCAATTTTACCCAATGTAAGATTTGCACCAAGAAAATAACCCGAATCTTTCGAGTCATTTTGCAAAGCAAAGTCAATGGTTTTTTGATAATATTCTTTTGCTTTGGGCAAATCTCGTTTATAATTATAATTAATATACCCCAAAATATAGGCCGCATAACGCCCTGAGGTACTTTCATAACCATATTTTGCAACATTCACATTAGCCAGTAATTCTTCGGCCAATTTTTCGGCTTCTTCCGATTTTCCAAGCATAAAGGCAGTACGTGCCGCATAGCGATGAAAAAATGAATTATCAGGATACATAGCGTGCATCTGAACCGCCTCATAATAGGCTTTTTGGTGCTGATTTTCCATCGAATAAATTTGCATTAAAAAATATTTTGCTTCCATTCGAGTATAAAAAGCGTTCGATGCCACATATTCTAATTGCTTGATTCCCTGTGCTTTTACTCCTTTATGAAAGAAAACCAACATCGGTTTAAGTGATGGATAATTTTCTGGAATCCATTTTGAATAATAATTGTAAAGTCCATCGCCGATGGCCAATTCGGGGTTAAAATCGCCAAAACCTCGGCATTTATCCAAATATTTCATGGCCTGTTTACCATCCCACGCTGCTTTTATCCAGTTTCCTCGTTCAGCGTGCAAACGCCCCTTAAAAGCATAAGCAGCAGCTTGAAAAAAAGCTGCTTCTTTATCGCCATCGTCATCGTCGAGCATATCATCGGCCAAATCAATGGCTCTATCCATATTGGCTATAAACGTCTCATCGTGCGATTCGTCTTTGGTGTCAGGAACAATCTTCCACCATTCGTTTAAGCCCAGTAAGAAAAAACCAATCGGATGTTCAGGATATTTGACCGTTAACCATCGAAAATCACGTTCGGCGGCATCGTACTTAAAGTTGTACATATTATTGATGGCCTGTGTAGCCTCAATCTGAATCGCACGGTTGGCCAGCAATACTTCGTGTTGTTTCTTTTTTGTACTGCCTCCAAACCACGAAAACTGAGCTTGTACAAAATGGCTCATCAGCATTAACACCAACAAACTTCTAAAACTCATTTTTACTAACATCTGATTCAAGGTTTGCATAAAATAGCTTTTATGCAACATTAACGCCTGATTAGTTTTCAAATTATATAAACTTAAAATTTTCTTAAAATACTTTAAAGCCCCTCGAAGTAAGGCTTCCGATTCGGTGTCTCCTTTCAGACGAAACCTTCCTTAAAAATTCAAATCATTTTCTTAAATTGCGACACCAATAAAATTACCTTCAAAATGAAACAAATCAGAGACAAATCTTTCGTACCATTCATCGAATCTACACCTTTACAAGAACGCATAAAAGTACTCGCACAGGAAATAAACAAAGATTATGCAGAAAAAAATCCATTGTTAATTGGGGTTTTAAATGGTTCGTTTATGTTTGTGGCCGATTTGTTTAAATCTATAGATATTGAATGTGAAATTACATTTATCAGAGTTTCGTCTTACCAAAGCACCGAATCGACTGGCAAAGTAAAACAGATTTTGGGTTTAAACGAAGAAATTCAGAACCGTGATATAATAATCGTGGAAGATATTGTCGATACAGGAATGACAATGCAAGAGATTTTGGGACAATTAGCTTCGCAAAAACCTGCTTCGATAAAAATAATGACGATGCTTTTCAAACCAGAAGCCTTGAAAGTTCCTCTAAAACTTGACTACGTAGGTTTTGAGATTGAAAATAAATTTGTGGTTGGTTATGGTCTTGATTATGATGGTTTTGGTCGGAATTTAGATGCTATTTATGTTTTGAAGGAGTAAAAGTTTTGATAAAAGGTTAAATGCAAATTTTAATACATAAAAGTCGAACAAATACAGACTTTTCTCCATCATAAAAACCATTCGAAACCAAAGAACTACAAATTATTGAAGGATATATTCAAGAATAAAAACCAAACTTCTACAAAGAATCACAAAATCTTGGACTTTTTTCTTAACTTTAAATCATCTCAAACTAAACCCTAACATTACCGTGAAGAAACTTCTACTGTTTGTTTACTGCCTTGGCATTTCTGCCATTTCATTGGCACAAAATGATTATTTTTTTCCTAAAAAACAGCTCAACCCTGCAATTCCGACTCCCGAACAGTTTTTAGGTTATGCCATTGGTTCGCACCACACTCGCCACGATAAGTTGGTAGAATATATGCGTGAACTCGACCGAGTATCTGACCGAGTGATGGTTCAGAAAATCGGAGAAACCAATGAGCATCGTGAACAAATTATTGTTACGATTTCTACGCCCGAAAATATCAAACGCTTGGAAGAAATCAGAAAAGAACATTTAAACATCACTGACCCAAGTAAACCCATGCCCGATACCAAGAAAGCACCTGCTATTATTTGGCTGGGCTACAATGTACATGGCAATGAGCCTTCGGGTGGTGAAGCTTCAATTCTGACAGCTTATTATCTGACTGCCACCGAAGACCCAGAAGCACTCGGTTGGCTGAAAGATGCTGTGATTTTGATGGAACCCGTAATAAACCCTGATGGACGTGACCGCCACACGCATTGGGCCAATATGCACAAAGGCGAGCCAATGGTGGCTGATGCCAACGACCGTGAACACAACGAAGTTTGGCCCAACGGACGCACCAATCATTATTGGTTTGATTTAAACCGAGATTGGTATTTGGCAGTAAACGTTGAAAGTCGTAATCGTTTGGCTTTTTATCATCAGTGGTTGCCGAATGTAGTGACCGATTTTCATGAAATGGGAACCAATGCTTCGCATTTCTTTGAACCAACGAAAGAAAACGCTGAAAATCCACTTGTACCAAAATCCGTTTATCGAGACTTAAACAGCAAATTTGCCAAGTATTTTGAACAAGCCCTGAATGAAATAGGCTCGCTGTATTACACGAAAGAGTCTTTTGATAATTTTTACCCTGGATACGGTTCGAGCTACCCCGATATGGAAGGTGGTTTGGGACTTTTATTTGAACAGGCAAGTTCTCGTGGACACGTACAGGAGAGCCAAAACGGCGATTTGACATTTGGCTTTACCGTCCGAAATCAACTCGTAAATGCTTTGGCGACCGTGCGGGCTTCATTAGTCGAAAAGGAAAATCTTTTGAAACACCAACGTAATTTCTTCTCTGAAACGATAAGTCAAGGACAAAAATTTGCTATCAAAGCATATATCATCGGCGATGCGAATGACCAAAGTCGTAATCGTGCATTTTGGGATTTATTACTGCAACACAACATTGAGTTTTATCATTTAGCAGGCGATGTTACAGAAAATGGCTCAACTTTCAAAAAAGGAAAAGCCGTTATAATTCCATCGGCACAACCTCAGTTTTTGATGGTTCGTTCGATATTTGACCGCCCAACTACTTTTGCCGATAGCTTATTTTATGATGCTTCAGCTTGGAATTTAGCTTTGGCTTATGGGCTTCCTCATGCAGAACTCAAGACTACATTTCAAAAAGGCGAACGCATTACGAAAGCAGATTTAAAACCAACCCCTGCCCCATTCACCAAAAGTGAATATGCGTACCTGATTGAATGGACAGATTATTATGCTCCAAAAGCCCTCAATCAATTACTTAATAATCAGATACTTACCAAAACATCATTCAAGAAATTTAGTATTGGCGGCAAAGAATACGGTCATGGAACTTTGTTGGTTTCGGTACAAAAACAACAACTGAATTCAGAAGAATTATACCAGAAATTGAAGCAAATTTCTCAAAATACAGGTGTAACGATAGAGCCAGTTTCAACTGGGTTTAGTACGTCGGGCATTGATTTAGGAAGTAATAGTTTTCAGACCGTAAAAAAACCACAAGCAATGATGCTCGTAGGCGGTGGCGTGACGGCCTCTGAAGCAGGTGAAGTTTGGCATTTATTGGACACAAAAATCGGGATGCCAATTACGAAAGTAGAAGTATATAATTTTGCTCGTTTGAATATCAATCGTTACAATACAATTGTGTTAGTTGGAGGAAATTATGCTGCTCTGGACAAACCATCAACTCAAAAAATAAAAGCATGGGTGGCTAACGGGGGAACGCTGATAACGCTAAAAACGGGTACTGAATGGGCGGTAAAACAAGAGATTGTGAAAGAGAAACTTCGTGAAGCTAAACCCGATAGTAGTCGCAATAAGATTCGTATCAACTACGAAGACTTACAAGCTTCGGAAGGTGCAAAACAAACTGGAGGAGGTATTTTTGAGGCAGAACTTGATATTACCAGTCCAATTGGTTTTGGTTATACAAACAAAAAAATGGCAATTTATAGAAATAATAATACGGTTTTAGAGCGAAGTACAGGAGCAGCAAATTCCGTTTTGGTTTATACTCAAAATCCAAGAATTACGGGTTATGTACATCCAGAATCTTTGAAGCGAATCTCTAACTCGGCAGCTATCAATATTAGCTACGAAGGCAATGGGCGTGCAATATTGTTTTCTGATGACCCAAATTTCAGAGGAACTTGGTTTGGGACTAACAAACTTTTCTTAAACGCTCTTTTTTTTGGAAGTAACATTAGTTCGGGGGGACAGTTTGGAGCAGAAGAAGAGTAAGAGTCAGATATAATATCTTAGCCAAAAGCTCATCAAGTGATGGGCTTTTGTTTTTTTCTATCAAACCTCTATTAAGTCTTAAAGTATTGCATTCGGTAAGCTCGCTACTACAAATCACAATATTCTCCTAAAAATTAGTCTTACTTGTTTCAAATGTCAAAAATGAAAATGAGTAAAGAGTATCTATAATTAAATAGCAATCAGGCATAAAAACCCTGTAACTAAACATGTATACTTATGTTTGATACCACACAAAAAATAGCATAAACTCATTGTAAATGGGTACTTAACACCTATTTATCTGCACAAAAACACTCAGCTTCTATACTTTTTTGGTGAATACTACAATCTAAAGTTCACACCATAAAATATAACGCCGAGGTATTTTTTTTTGACATTTTTAAGCTCTTATTTTAAATAAATAATATTTTTTTGTTTTTTTATTGAACTTTTTCTATATGTACAAAATAAAAAAGTTACAAAAAACATTTTTTTACGAAATAACTTGGAAGTATTAATTGTTCAATTTATTTTAGCAAACTATTGATAATCAATTAATTAATAGTTCCTATAAACTAACCCCTAAAAAGAAGCAAAATGGAATTTCGTACTGAAATTGAAGTAGCTCCAGCTCGCTTCAAAATCAGCACTGACTCTAAGATTATGACCGTTGGTTCGTGTTTCTCCGAGGTCATAGGAGATCAGCTCACTGATAATAAATTACAATGTCTCTGTAATCCTTATGGGACTGTATTTAACCCCTCTTCAATTTTTAAGTTGATATGCCATAGTTTGCAAAATCAACCCGTTTTTAAGCACTTAATGCTCGAAAACAACGGAATTTGGCAACATTATGACTTTCACTCTAAATTTTATGCACACTCAAAAGAAGAATTGGAGCGAGAACTTAATCTTACACACAAAAACGTAAATCAGTTTCTACGAAAAGCTAATTTTTTGGTCATTACACTTGGTTCATCAATTGTGCATCAGCTCAAAGAAAACAGCCAAATTGTATCAAACTGTCATAAAACTCCCGCATCAAATTTCAAAAAAGAAATGCTAACCGTAAAAGAGATTTTACTGCGTTTCCGCCCAATGTACGAGGCTTTAAAGATGCAAAACAACAAAATAAAAATTATTTTGACGGTTAGCCCTGTTCGTCATACTCGTGAGACTTTACAGCTTAATTCAGTCAGTAAGAGCATTTTACGTACGGCGTGTTATCACTTGGAGCAAGATTTTGAAGATGTACATTATTTCCCAAGCTATGAAATCATGATGGACGATTTGCGAGATTATCGCTTCTACACTGCCGATATGATTCACCCCAATGAGCAAGCAGAACAATATATTTTTGAGAAATTTGCCAATACTTACTTCACAGAAGACCTCAATATTTTTCTAAAAGAATGGAATAAAGTTAAAACATCGCTTAATCATCGACCAATTCAGACCGATACCCCTGCTCATCAAAAGTTTTTAGTTGATTTGCTCGAAAAATTGGATGTTTTGAGCAAAAAAATAGATGTAACTAACGAAATAGCTATTGTGCGTTCACAACTCGTTGCTGCATAGAAAGTAAAGTCTTATACAAAAATCAGTGTGAACATTCACACTGATTTTTGCGTTTTAAAAGTAGTGATTTCCCATCTGAATTAGTCAAAATATGTTCGGAAAAACCTTTCTGAAAGCACATTGGAGCAACCTCGTAATGGCAAACTACGAAGTTTCGCCCGACATTTTGAAAAAATATTTGCCCTTCAAAACCGAACTTGACTTTTGGAATGGCCGTTGCTACGCCAGTTTGGTAGGATTTCAGTTTCTCGAAACCCAAGTTTTGGGCATAAAATTTCCTTTTCATACTAATTTCGATGAAGTAAATCTTCGTTTTTATGTTCGCTACAACGACAACGGCGAATGGAAAAGAGGTGTAGTTTTTATCAAAGAAATTGTACCAAAAGCCATAATTACTTTCGTAGCCAACACACTTTACAAAGAAAACTACGCTACACACCCCTGCAAACACGAAATACAAACTACTGATAATCAGCTTTTTGTAAAATATTATTGGCAATCAACATCAGGTTGGAATCATATCCAAGTCGATGCCGAGGCCGCAACTACGCCCATCGAAATTGGCAGCGAAGAGGAATTTATTACCGAACATTATTGGGGTTATGCGGGCTATTCGACCAACAAAACCAACGAATATCAAGTACAACATCCAAGATGGAATGTTCATCGTGTGCAGAACTCACAAATCTTATGTAATTTTGAGGAACTTTATGGCCAAGAATTCGCTTTTTTAAAAGATACATCACCCACATCAGTACTTTTAGCCGAAGGCTCAGAAGTAGCAGTTTTTAAAGGAAAAGTAATCATTTAGACCCGTACGGCAAGTTTTTGGCTTGTCTGATGTACAATAATTATAATGGGAGAACTAACCATCACGAAAGAAAAAGTTTTACAAGCCCTCAGCACCGTAGAGGAGCCAGATTTAAAAAAAGACCTCGTTACGCTCAACATGATTCGTGACATCGAGGTTGGTGTCAATCAAGTTACTTTCACAGTAATGCTTACCACGCCTGCTTGCCCGCTGAAAGAACTTATCAAGAAAAACTGTACCGAAGCCATTCATACACATCTCAGCCCTGATGTAAAAGTAACGGTAAATATGACGGCCGATGTCACGTCGATTCGTAATAATGCTCCAGTTTTGGCAGGTGTAAAAAATATCATTGCTATTTCTTCGGGAAAAGGTGGTGTCGGAAAATCGACCGTAACGGTAAATTTAGCAATGGCACTCAAAAAAGCTGGTGCGAAAGTAGGTATTATTGATGCCGATATTTCAGGTCCGTCGATTCCGATAATGTTTGGGGCAGAAAATATGCAACCACTCATTACACAAAAAGATGGAAAAAACATGATTACACCAATCATGCAATACGGTATCAAAATGATTTCGATTGGTTTCCTTACACCTGCCGATAGTGCCGTGGTTTGGCGTGGCCCAATGGCGAGCCAAGCTCTGCGTCAATTCTTTGGCGATGTTGATTGGGGCGATTTAGATTATATTTTGATTGACCTTCCACCAGGAACAAGTGATATTCACCTAACGTTGGTACAAACCGTGCCATTGACTGGAGCTGTGGTAGTAACAACCCCACAAAAAGTTGCTTTGGCCGATGTTACAAAAGGAGCTTCTATGTTCCGTCAGCAGCAAATCAATGTACCTATTTTAGGAATCGTTGAAAACATGGCCTACTTTACTCCTGCCGAATTGCCCGACAATAAATATTATTTGTTCGGAAAAGATGGTGGTAAAAACATGGCCGAAAAACTCAATGTACCACTTTTAGGACAAATCCCAATCGTACAGAGTATCCGTGAGGGTGGAGACGATGGTCGTCCAGTGATGATGGACGAAACACCAATTGTAAGCGAAGCATTCAAAAATGCAGCCGAAGAATTAGCCCGCCAAGTAGCTATCAGAAATGCGTCTGGTGAAAAAACGATGAGAGTTGAGGTAAGATAGATTAGTCCACAGTCTATAAGTAGTCAACAGTAAAAAATATTTAGAAAGACATTCATTGCCAGCGATAAAAATTTTGGAATTTTAAAATCTTTTCAATCATGTAAGTTTTTTATTATTTTTACAAAATATATTTGCTGAAAATAAGATAAATGGAGAATTTAATAGAAAAAGTAGAAGCGGCTTTGAATAGTGTCAGACCCTATTTACAGACCGACGGTGGCAACGTAAGAGTTGTAGAAATAACTGAAGATTTCACGGCAAGACTTGAACTCCTCGGTGCTTGTGGTAGCTGTCCGATGTCAACAATGACCTTTAAGGCAGGTTTAGAAGAAGCCATTTTAAAGGCCGTTCCCGAAATAAAGAAAGTAGAAGCCTTAAATTTGACTCCAGCCATTTAAAGAAAAAATGTATTTTTATAGAAATTACGTTTAAAATATCAGCCACTTGTTTTTGCAAGTGGCTTTTTTATTAACTTGCAGTTGGAATATATTTGCAGACCCAAAACTGTGAACAAACTTTAATAATGGCAAACAAAATCAGAGTCGGTGTTTTTTTCGGTGGACAAGCACGAGAAAGAGAAATTTCGTATTTAGGCGGTAAAACTGCCTTTGAGCATATTGACAAAGCTATTTTTGAACCTGTGCCTATCTTTGTTGATAGTCTGGGGCATTTTATTCAGATAAATCCCGAATTGCTTTACGAAGAATCAATCCGTGATTTTTTCCCTTCTAAAAACCTCAACCGTGGCTTTAGGGTGTATATCGAATCTCTGGGCGAACTCAACGAAACTCAACTTTATAAACTCATTTATAAGGTCGGAAAACAAATTCAGCCAACCGATTTCTCGCAAATAATGGATTTTGCATTTACCATCATGCACGGGCCACAAGCCGAAGATGGAGCAATTCAAGGTTTGCTCGAATGGTATGGCATTCCATACATGGGTCCGGGGCTGATGGGTTCGTCGGTGGGTATCGATAAGCCATTACAAAACAAACTCATGTCGCTCGTCACGGGTCAAAAGAAGAAAATGGTCACGTTTACTCGTGAAGAATGGCAAGTAGCCGACCGCTCAAAAATGTTTACTGACCTCATCAATAGTATTGGTTTTCCGTTTGTAGTAAAAGCACCGCATCAAGGCTCGTCGATTGGTGTGGCCATTGTGCGTAAACGAAGTCTTGAAGAATTTACGAAAGCAGTTCAGCAATGCTTTTTTGAAGTTACATTCTTGAAACGTGACTGGGAAAAAATGACCGACCGCCAGAAACGTCATTTGATGGAAAAAACATCAAATCTTGATGAAGGTATCGGTTTCCCTCTTTATGTAAATGGAAAAATTTTGTATCATCCCATCGAATTGATGGAAGAATTGGACGCTCAATTATTTACGCTTGATTCGGTAACGGCAACTTCAGCCAACGCCGAAGACCATGTCATGATTGAGGAATTTGTAGTTGGGCAAGAGTTTTCGTGTGGTGTTATTCAGCACGATGATGGCACAGCCATTGCCCTTCCTCCTACCGAAATCTATGGCGAAATTCAGACGTTCGATTTTAAATCAAAATACAAATCAAACGTTACCAAGAAACGTATCCCAGTAGAAACAAGCCTCGAAAATCTTCATAAGATTCACGAGAACTTACTTAAAACATTCAATAGTCTTGGTTTTAGTGTCGTTACTCGTATTGATGGATTCTTGACTCCTGATAGTAGAGTTTTATTGCACGACCCTAATACTTTACCAGGGATGTCGCCCGCTTCATTGATTTTCAAACAAATGGCAGAAATCGGTCTGACAGTAACTCAATCAATCACTTATTTTATTCGTCAGTCAATTCGTGAGCGTATTCGTAATGGAAAAAATACGGTTTCGTTGCGTAATTTACTCGAAAAAATAGATAATCTAATTGAAGAACGTATAGCAGCCAACAGAAAGAAGGTAGCTGTTATTTTTGGAGAAACCGACGAAGAATATAAAATTGCTCAGAAAAAACTCGGAGAATATGCCTCTTCAATTGCTTACGAGCCAGTAATGATTTGTGCTGCTCGCAACGGACAGATGTATAAAATACCAGTAAATCTGATGTTTAAGGCAGATATTCAAGATTTTGGGCAAAATATTGGTAAGCCAAAACATCCATTTATTGCCGAAATTATGCAAAAAGCTGAAAAAATTACGGCAAAATATGCAGGAAGTTTTGATTGGCAAGTGAAGAAATTTTCGGAAACTGATTTGGCAGAAACAGTGCAATTTATCTTTCAGTGCGAAACTGAAACCTTGATTGAATTATAAAAACTTCATAAAATACATAAAAAAATCTCCGTCGTAAGGCGGAGATTTTTTTATGTATTTTATGAAACCTTAGTTGCAATATTCACGAATTACGTTGTACGCAGCCGAATATCCTAATTCACCTGCACGACTGAGGTCATAACAACCAGCATTTTCATCGCCCAAGGCATGTTTAATGATACCTCTAACATAGTACGCTTCGCCATATTTAGGGTTTAATTTGATAGCGTTAGAGCAATCTTGTAAAGCTTCTTTTTGCAACCCCATTGACGAACGAACTAACCCACGAGAAAAATAAGCCTCTGCATAAATTGGGTTCAATTCGATTGATTTATTCAAATCTAAAATTGCACCTTTGCCATCTCCAGTTTTATATTTCGAGATACCACGACTATAAAAGGCTTCTGAGCGGTCATCTGAAAACTCATTGATTTTACTTCTTTCTTGCACAACATTACGAAGCTCATCTAACGTACTTTTAGTGATACGACCAGTATAATAAACCTTAGAGTCAATATTTACATTATCAACTT
>JAIYBU010000205.1 GCA_027488335.1 Cytophagaceae bacterium | reverse complement strand
GCTACTGCTTGGTTTCTTTTTGCTTTACGCTTCAACTGTGTTACTGCCATTGTATTATGTATTTTAGACCCTAAAACCCATTTACTAATGGAGAATCAGAGCATAGTAAAAAATTTTTTGGAATATCTAAAGACCCTTTTTAGGGGCTTGGGGCAAAATTAGGGTGCAAAGCTACGAAAATCAATTAACATTTAATAATTAACAATGACTTTTTTAAGCTAATTTTGTGCTTCGTAAAAATAATTATCTAAAAACTCCGTCTGCACTACAAGTCTGACGGTATTTCTGAGAGGCACTTTCTTAGAGAATACTTAAAAAACAATATGAGTAAACCAAGTTTAGCAAGAGGAACAAGAGATTTTGGACCGTCGGTGATGGTCAAGCGAAATTATATTTTTGATACCATAAAGCGTACTTTTCAGAAATTTGGTTTTCAACCCATCGAAACCCCAACTATCGAAAACCTTTCGGTTTTGATGGGGAAATATGGCGACGAAGGCGACCAACTTTTATTCAAAATCTTAAACTCGGGTGATTTTTCAAAAGACCTTACGCAACAAGATTTAGAAGAAGGTTTCAAAAAACTAACGCATAAAATCTCAGAAAAAGGTCTGCGTTATGACCTTACGGTTCCGTTTGCTCGTTTTGTGGTCATGAACCGCAACGATTTAGTGATGCCATTTAAACGTTATCAGATTCAACCAGTTTGGCGTGCCGACCGCCCACAAAAAGGTCGTTATCGTGAGTTTTATCAATGCGATGCCGACGTGGTGGGTACTGATTCGTTGATTTGTGAGGCCGAAATCGTATTGATGTTGCAGGAAATTTTGCAAAACTTGGGTGTTAAAGATTTTACGATTAAAATCAATAACCGAAAAATATTATCTGGTATTGCCGAAGTAATTGGTGTGAAAGGGAGCGAAGTGTCGCTTACGGTTGCTATTGATAAATTAGATAAAATCGGGAAAGAAAAAGTAGAAGATGAACTCCGCGAACGTGGTTTTTCGGAAGAATCTATTGTCAAATTACAGCCGATTTTTGAAATACAAGGAGCTGATAGCCAAGTGTTTGATAAGTTAAAGGCTTGGTTGAAAGATTCTGAGACTGGTTTGAAAGGTATTGAAGAATTAGAAAAAGTTTGGTCGTTGGTGCAAAGTTTTGGTTTGGAAAATGCCAATACGCAACTTGATATTACGCTCGCTCGTGGACTCAGCTATTATACAGGGGCAATTTTTGAAGTAAAAGCTAACGGCGTGCAAATTGGAAGTATTTCGGGCGGCGGTCGTTATGACAACCTAACGGGAACTTTCGGAATGCCTGGACTTTCGGGTGTTGGTATTTCGTTGGGTGTTGACCGTATTTTTGATGTAATGGAAGAACTAAACTTATTTCCAGATAATCAGGCTGTTACAACCAAAGTTTTATTGACAAATTTTGATACCGAAGCTGAAAAGTTTTCTTTACCAATATTGAAGCAATTACGTGACGCAGGAATCAATGCCGAAATTTATCCAGAACCTGCAAAAATCAAAAAGCAGTTTGATTACGCCAATCGTAGGAATATTCCGTTTGTAATAGTTGTAGGTTCAGAGGAAATGCAATCGGGGGAGCTGACATTTAAAAACATGATTTCGGGCGAGCAAGAAAAGATAAAACCAAACCAAATTATTGAAAAGCTAAAATAAAACTCCATGTTAAAAAACAGAAAATTCATTGCCTACGCATTAGTTATTGTAACCACTGTTGCGGCTACATTATCCTTTTATTTTTGGCAAGTTGCCAACAGTGCCAATCTGAACGTCGAGGGCAAAAAAGACTTCGTTTTATATATACCAACTGGCGGAACCTACAAAAATGTGGTCGATTCATTGCATAAACATAAAGTGATTCACGATGAAATCTCCTTCCAGTTTTTATCAAAATGGATGGAGTATCCCGAAAAAGTACGAGCAGGCCGCTACATCATCAAACCAAATTCGGGCAACCGTGAAGTAATCGGAAAATTACGCCGTGGCGAGCAAGATGAAGTTCGTTTGACTTTCAATAATGTACGTCTCAAATCAGATTTGATTAAGAAAATGGGTGGTCGTTTTGAATTTAAAACCGAAGAATTGGTCGATTTACTCCGTAATCAAGAAGCTTGCCAGAAGTACGGTTTCGATACAACTACCATTATGTGTATGTTTTTGCCAAATACTTATTTTATCAGATGGACAACCACACCCGAGAAGTTTATGGCAAGAATGCACGACGAATACAAAAAATATTGGACTGATGAACGCCTCTCACAAGCGAAAGCCATCAACATGACACCGATTCAGGTGGCAGTTTTGGCTTCAATCGTGCAATCAGAAACTAATAAAGTTGATGAAATGCCACGAGTAGCGGGAGCATACATCAATCGTTTGGCTGCAAACATGCCTTTACAGGCAGACCCGACCGTTAAATTTGCTGTTGGTGATTTTTCTTTGCGTCGTATTCTCTATAAACATTTAACCGTGAATTCGCCGTACAATACTTATAAAAATACGGGTTTACCGCCTGGTCCAATTGCTTTGCCTGAGCCTGTGGCTTTGAATGCCGTTTTGAATTACGAACGCCATAAATACGTGTATTTCTGTGCAAAGGAAGATTTCTCGGGCTATCATAATTTTGCCGAGACTTTTGAGGAACATACCAATAATGCTCGTATTTTTCAAGAAGCCCTTGATAAAGCGAATATTAAATAATTTTTAGTAAACTGTTTTAAAAAGAATAATTTCTTGCCAAAAAAGCGAAATAAACGTCAGATTATTTCGCTTTTTTGTATGTTTGTATCCAAGCAAACTATAAACCTACCTTATGAAAAATATTATCAAGAACCTCTTTCTAATTTCCTTATCATTTGCCACGTTTCAGGTTTTTGCCCAGAAAAAAGCAGCCGACCTTGTGGTCTATAATGCCGTAGTTTATACGGTCGATAATAAATTTGCAAAAACCGAAGCATTTGCCATCAAAGGTGGTAAATTTCTCGAAACTGGCACGTCTAAAAGCATTTTGGCTAAATACACTGCCAAACAGAAGATTGATGCCAAAGGTAAACCAGTTTTCCCAGGATTGTATGACCCCCATAGCCATTTTTTGGGGTTGGGTCAAATGCTTAGCCAGTGTGATTTGGTGGATACAAAATCGTACAGCGAAATCATCGAACGCTTACAAAAATTTGAAGCTCAACACAAAACTGATAGATGGTTGATTGGTCGTGGTTGGGACCAAAATGATTGGGACGTAAAAGTTTTTCCGACTAAAGAATTACTCGATAAAGCTTTTCCGAATAAACCTGTTTTCCTGACTCGTATTGATGGCCATGCTGCAGTGGTCAATTCAAAAGCGATTGAATTGGCAAAAATTTCGCCAGCCAGTAAAGTAAACGGTGGCGATGTGGAAGTAATTGATGGTCAATTAACAGGAATTTTGGTCGATAACGCCATGGGTTTGGTGCGTAGGGTAATTCCGCAAGCTACCGAAGAAGATAAACGAAAAATGCTTTTGGCTGCTCAGAAAGAATGTTTCAAGCTCGGTCTTACCACCGTTTCGGATGCAGGTCTTAACCAAGATGACATTGATTTGATTGATAAAATGAATAAAGAGGGTTCGTTGAAAATCCGTAATTACGTAATGGTTTCGCTCGGAATCCGAAATCTTGACTATTTCATCAAAAAAGGCGTTTATAAAACCGACCGACTCAATGTGCGTTCGTTTAAATTATACGCCGATGGTGCTTTGGGTTCACGTGGAGCATGTTTGCTCAAACCCTACAGCGATGAGCCTTCAAAAACGGGCTTTTTGTTGTTGAGTGCAGCCGAGTTAGAACGTAGTCTTACGCAAATCTATCATTCGGGTTTTCAGGCAAATACCCACTGTATTGGCGATTCTGCCAACCGATTGATTCTGGATATTTATGGTAAACTATTAAAAACCAAAAACGACCGCCGTTGGAGAATTGAACACGCACAAGTAGTTGATAAACAGGATGTTCCGAAGTTTGGCAAGTACTCAATCATTCCTTCTATTCAGGCTACTCACGCTACATCGGATATGTATTGGGCGGATGAACGTTTGGGTGATACTCGTGTAAAAACCGCTTATGCTTTTCAAGATTTATTGAAACAAAATGGTTTTTTAGCAAACGGAAGTGATTTTCCAGTTGAATTTGTGAATCCACTTTACGGCTTTCATTCGGCCGTTGCTCGTCAAGATGCCAAGAATTTTCCCGAAGGCGGTTTTCAGATGGAAAATGCACTTACTCGTGAGCAGGCTCTAAAAGCCATGACGATTTGGAGTGCTTACGCCAATTTTGAAGAAAAAGAACGTGGCAGTATCGAAGTAGGAAAGATGGCCGATTTTGTAATTTTAGAAGATGATTTAATGCTCGCTCCAAAAGAAAAACTCAGAAATGTAAAGGTCTTAAATACCTATGTGGGAGGAGAGAAGGTATATTAATTTTGTGATATAGTCGTTTCAGTAGTACAGTGGTATAAATTATACTACTGAAACTATAAGGTAAATAATTGATAACCCGACAATTAAATATGATAAATGTATTGTTCGTTTGCCTCGGCAATATCTGTCGCTCCCCGATAGCAGAAGGAACTTTTCGAGAATTAGTAAAAAAACGTGGACTTAGAGACCAAATTTCGTGCGATTCAGCAGGTACTGCGGGCTATCACATTGGTCAACTACCCGACCAACGTACCATGAAAAACGCCGAAAAACATGGCTTAAAACTCACCCATCGTGGGCGTAAACTTTCAGAGGCAGATTTAGATGCCTTCGACCACATCGTAGTCATGGACGAAGCGAATTTCAAAGACGTGAATGATTTGTACTACAAAACCAAACACAAAACGCCATCGGCTGATAAGCTTTTTTTGCTCCGTGACCACGACCCCGAAACCCGTGGCATTAAAGAAGTACCAGACCCATACTATGAATCAGAACCATTCTTCGAGGATGTTTACCAAATCGTTTGGCGAAGTAATGAGGCTTTGCTCGATTATTTGATTGAAAAGCATCAAATCGTAAAAACTGAGGAGTAATGAATCTCTATCAAGAAATTCTTCGAGCACATTCTAAAGCCAACGTTAGGAAAATTATCGACTATATTGGCAGCGACGAAGACCGTTTCGCCGAACTGATGCAGATTTTCTTGAAAGGAGATTACCGCACCACGCAGCGTTCGTCATGGATTGTAAGCGAGTGTGCCGAGCGATATTCGTTCTTAATAAAACCATATTTCCGAAACTTAATTGATAAACTAAACGAACCCGAAATTCACGGGGCTGTCAGACGGAACATTGTTAGAATCTGGCAATTTGTAGAAATCCCCGAAGAATTGATGGGTGAAGTTTATGATATTTGTTTTCGTTACCTGACTGATAATGAAGCCATTGCTGTGGTTGCATTCTCGATGACTGTTTGTTTGAATATCACTCAACATTTTCCCGAACTCAAAACCGAACTACAAGTAATAATCGAAGATGTATTACTGAAAAACCAAAACAGTTCAGCAGCAATAAATAGTAGAGGAAAGAAAGTTTTATCCGAATTGAAAAAAAATTGAGTAAATTTGGGGAATTAATTAACCAAAGAATTCATTACGATTCGTATGTTTAACGAGCCTCCTCATACGATTCGTTTTAATAAAATTCCTCTATGAGGCAAGGGGTTTAACTTATGAACAAAAAAGTAGCATTAATCATCCTTGATGGATGGGGAATTCCTAAGAAAGGAGAAGAGTGGCGTTCGGCAATTGAAGCCGCCAATGTACCATATTTCAGAAAATTGATGAGCGAATACCCAAACAGTACGCTTGAGGCGTGCGGTCGTGCGGTAGGTTTACCAAACGGACAAATGGGTAATTCAGAAGTGGGCCACATGAATTTGGGGGCTGGTCGAGTAGTTTATCAAGAATTAGAAAAAATCAATATAGCCGTTGAAGAAGGACATTTGGCCAAAGAGCAAGTGCTGGTCGATGCTTTTGAATATGCTAAAACCAATGGTAAGAAGGTACACTTTATCGGTTTAGTGTCAGATGGTGGTGTTCACTCACACATCGACCACGTAAAAGGACTTGCCAAAGCCGCTGGCGATTATGGTTTGACCGATGTTTTCGTTCATGCGTTTACTGATGGTCGTGACTGCGACCCAAAAAGCGGAAAAGGTTTCTTGGCTGACCTTCAAGCAACACTTGAGCAAACTGGCGGTAAATTGGCTTCAGTTACGGGTCGTTATTATGCAATGGACCGAGATAAGCGTTGGGAGCGTGTAAAAATGACTTACGATGCTATGGTAAATGGCATTGCAGCGGTTGACGAAAACGTAGAGGGCTTAGAAGTAAAAATTCAGATTGAAGAATTGCAAGAAGTGATTCAAGATTTTTATGACGAAGGTATTACCGACGAATTTTTGAAGCCAATCGTAATCGTTG
>JAIYBU010000216.1 GCA_027488335.1 Cytophagaceae bacterium | reverse complement strand
TCAAAAAAAATAAAGCCTGATAATCGTATTGTAGATTGTCAGGCTTTATTGTTAAAATATAATTTTTGAAAATGTTATTTTACAATCAAATGCAATTGTGTATTGCATATTGTATTGCATGTAGTAAACTTACGAAAAGGCTATAAATTAAAAAAGCCTCATAATCTGTTGATTATAAGGCTTTTAACTTGCTCCCGAAGCTGGGCTCGAACCAGCGACCCTCTGATTAACAGTCAGATGCTCTAACCGACTGAGCTATTCGGGAATCCTATTATCGGTTATAATTTCGTTCTCCGTTTCTTCGTCCCGAAATCATAATGCAAAGGTAAGGGATTTATTTTTTGTTGTCAATACCTAAGTGAAATATTTTTCTATTTTTTTTAAAAGTTTTTTTTACTTTGTTGATAATCAATGTCTTGCACGTTCGAGAATTAATTCCTTTACTTTACGTGCGTCGGCCTTGGCAAAATTCTGTATCACAATTTCTTGTTCTCTTGCTCTTGCCTTGATTCTGATTGTCGAAAAAAAGATACCAGAGTCGATTTCTACGCCAGCTATATCATTGTAAAAAACAAAATTTTCAGTACTACTGAATACTTTTCGTTCTTTAAATGTTACGCCTTTTTCGCTGAAAATAACTTCGTCAGGTAATAAGGGGTTTTTTAAGGTACTTGCTGAAAATCTTTCGTTCATATCTGTAAAATATTTAATAGTCGAAATTAAAATGGTACATAGACTACTTTCTTGGTTTCGAAGAATTCTTCCTTAAAGTGGTCGGATAAGTTGTATAACGAGTATTTTCCTCCAAACTCATCTAATTCTTCGGTTAAATCACCACCTTTTAAATACAAAATTCCGTTTTTGAGGTCATTAAATTGATTCTTTGTTACTTTATCTTTAATCCAACCATAAAAGGGTTTGAGGCGAGTTACAGCACGGCTTACGATGAAATCGTAGTCACTGGCTACATTTTCTGCTCGTTCGTGTTGAGCAGTCAAGTTTGTTAAACCCAATGCCTGCGAAACTTCGGTAACAACTTTTATTTTTTTTCCGATAGAATCAACTAAATGAAACTGACAATCAGGAAACATAATTGCTAAAGGAATTCCAGGAAAACCTCCACCTGTGCCAACATCTAAAATTTCTGTGCCAGGCTTAAAATTCATCACTTTTGCAATACCAAGCGAATGAAGTACGTGTTTTTCGTAAAGATTTTCAATATCTTGACGAGAAACTACATTTATTTGTGAATTCCAAAAAGTATAAAGTTCTTGCAATTGCCCAAATTGTCGCAATTGTTTTTCGGTAAGATTCGGAAAGTATTTTGTAAGTAAGGAAACGTCTGACATAAAAAATCTGGGGCGACCGTCGCACGGTTTAACGCCATTTAATTTTCTTAGGATTTGAAAATAAAGTAATTAGACCAAAAATCAGGTAATAGCCCGCATATAACATATCATAATACGGAATCTTCCACGAATTAACGGTATAGTTAAGTTTTTTATTTGCTTTTGCCAGTACAATCCAACGAATAATTAACCAAAAGAAAAACACAAAAGTTATCAGACGCATCCAATCGTTGTATAAGTAAAAGTCTTGGAGGTTATTATCATCTAATAGATATGTCGGAATTCGTGACCATTCGGGAGCTTCAAACCAATCGGGGTTGATAAAAAATATTGGTAAAAACCAAAACCAACAAATAAGGTGACTCGCCGCCAAAAGCCCTAAAGATATTTTATCTCGTAACTTATAGCGTTTTCCCACTGAAAGATGGCGACGTTTTTGGACAATCCATTCGCTCCACGTTTTCTTCGGTACTGATATAATGTGAGCTTCTGGTTCAATACAGATAGCTACGTTATCTTTGTTTGATGCTCCATTGACAAATAAATCATCATCACCACCTAAAAGTCCATGATGGCTCGCAAAGCCATTCATTACCCAAAATAGTTCTCGGCGATACATCAAATTTCGGCCAATACCCATGTAGGGCATTTTTGATAAAGCGTAAGAAAAATATTGTAAGGCTGTTTGGAAGGTTTCGTAACGAATCAACGAATTTAGCTTACTATCAACATATTCATAAGGCGAAAACCCTAAAACAATATCTTTTCCTTGTGTCAGTTGAGCAACCATGTAATCAATCCAATGTGGACTGGTTGGTCGACAATCAGCATCAGTCAATAATATTATTTCTTTAGTAGCTTTCTTGATGCCCATTGTTACTGCATATTTTTTTGCAGTAAAGTGAGCAGGAAGGCTCTCAATTCGCACAAAATTTACTTTTTTGTAACCTCCTTCGTTGAAAAGTAAATAATCATAAGTTCCATCAACCGAACGGTCGTCTGAAACGATGATTTCAAAATTAGGATATTCTTGTGCATCAAGTAACGGAAGGAGTTCCTTCAGATTCTCAAGCTCATTCCACGCTGCCACAACAATCGAAACGCTTGGTTTATTATTTTGTTCAGCATCTGGCTCATTATCGTAATGCGAAAGCAAACGAGTGAAAATCCCCAGAATATACAGGAGTTGGATGACTAAAGCTGTAAAAAATACAAACGGTAGTAAATAGTGCCAAAACACCATGCAAATGCGATTTAGGTGAAACTTTGTGCAAATATACACAACAGAATTACGACTTACAAATTACGATGGGGTACTCCTTGCGATTACGAATGTGGCTGATTATTGAATATTTATGCCTTTTTTAAAAGTCGAAAATATCGCTTAGATTTTATAATTTTGATATGCAAATAGTAGCTTTAATGGTAGGGGATAATAAAAATCAATGAATAAATATTTGTATTAGCCAAAATGAAGGGTGAAATTTGTTGTATGAAATATGAATTACATAAAACAGATACCCAGTCGAAGGCTCGTGCGGGAAAAATTACGACTGACCACGGCGAAATTCTAACGCCAATTTTTATGCCTGTTGGTACTGCCGCAACTGTGAAGGCTGTGCATCAGCGTGAGTTAGCTAATGATATTAAAGCTCAAATTATTTTAGGAAATACCTATCACTTATACTTACGTCCAGGCTTAGATATTCTCGAACGTGCAGGTGGACTTCATAAATTTAATGGTTGGGATAAACCAATCTTGACCGATTCGGGTGGTTATCAGGTGTTTTCATTGAAAGATATTCGTAAGATTTCGGAAGAAGGTGTAAAGTTTCAATCACATATTGATGGTTCGAAACATTTGTTTACCCCTGAAAATGTCATGGATACTCAACGAACCATTGGTGCTGATATCATT
>JAIYBU010000081.1 GCA_027488335.1 Cytophagaceae bacterium | reverse complement strand
TCAATGTATTTGTTGCATCAAAGAGTCATTTAGATGATATTCGCGTTAAATAACTTCTCTAAAAGCTCCAAGAGAAGTGTAACTCACCAAAGAAAAAAAACTCCCCTTTAGGGGCTGGGGGTTAATGAAAATATGCTTAACTCAACGAATTTTACTCAAACTCCTGCTTTCAAAAAACTTAAAACTCACCACCGTACTATCAGCAAAAAACACTTGAAAGAGTTATTTGCCGAAGACAAGAATCGTTTTAAGAAATTCTCAATCAAGTTCAATGATATCTTACTTGATTATTCAAAAAATACAATTAATCGCCGTACAATCGGTTATTTGACCGATTTAGCCAAAGAATGTGATTTGTCAGGTGCAATTGAGAAAATGTTTACTGGCGAAAAAATTAACCAAACCGAAAATCGTTCGGTGCTTCATGTGGCTTTGCGTAATCGCTCAAATACACCAATTTTTGTGGATGGTAAAGATGTGATGCCCGATGTAAATGAAGTTTTGGAAAAAATGAAGGTCTTTTCAGGAAAAGTAATTGCTGGAACGTGGAAAGGATATACAAATAAAGCCATCACCGACATCGTAAATATCGGAATCGGTGGCTCTGATTTAGGCCCCGTGATGGTTACAGAGGCTTTGAAGCCATACAAGAAAAAGAATATTAATATTCATTTTGTATCAAACGTTGATGGTACACATATTGCTGAAACCTTGAAAAAAGTCAATCCTGAGACAACATTATTTATGATTGCCTCAAAGACTTTTACCACCCAAGAAACAATGACCAATGCTCTTTCGGCAAGAGATTGGTTTTTGCAAAGTGCTGTAAATGAGGAGTTTGTAAAAAAACACTTTGTTGCTATTTCTACAAGCCAGAATTTAGTTGAGAAATTCGGAATCGACCCAGCCAATATGTTTGGTTTTTGGGATTGGGTAGGAGGACGTTACTCACTTTGGTCGGCCATTGGTTTGTCAATTGCGTGTACGATTGGCTACGAAAATTTCGAGCAGTTATTACTTGGAGCTCACGAAATGGATAATCATTTCCGAACAACACCTTTCGAGAAAAATATACCTGTCGTTTTAGCACTTTTGGGTATTTGGTATAATAATTTCTATGGTGCTGAATCGCAGGCAATTTTGCCTTATGACCAATATTTGCATCGTTTTGCGGCCTATTTCCAACAAGGAGATATGGAATCCAATGGAAAATACATTGACCGTAATGGCAATAAAGTTGACTATCAAACTGGCCCAATTATTTGGGGAGAACCAGGTACCAATGGTCAACACGCTTTCTATCAACTGATTCACCAAGGAACAAAGTTGATTCCTGCCGATTTTATTGCTCCAGCCATTTCACACAATCCATTGGGTGAGCATCATAAAATGTTATTATCGAACTTCTTTGCTCAAACCGAAGCTTTGATGAATGGCAAAACCCGTGCAGAAGTAGATGCTGAGTTGACAGGAAAATCGAAAGAGGAAATTGAGAAAATTGCTCCTTTCAAAGTTTTTGAAGGAAATCGCCCGACGAACTCTATTTTGGTAAAGAAAGTTACGCCAAAAGTACTTGGAAGTTTAATCGCTATGTACGAACATAAAATTTATGTTCAAGGTATCATTTGGAATGTATTCAGTTTTGACCAATGGGGCGTTGAGTTAGGAAAGCAATTGGCCAACAAAATTTATCCTGAATTAACCGATAACGAAGCGATTGAGAGTCACGATAGCTCTACAAATGCGTTGATAAATCAATATAAAAAATGGAGAAAGTAACTTTTTGAAATTTTTGAGTCTAAATAAAAGGCTGCTTGTTCGAGTAGCCTTTTTGTTTGATTATTTTTTATTGAACGGTGTATTATGTTACAATTGTACTATTGTTAATTTGGACCATCATTTTTACTAAGACATAAAAAATATTTTTAACTTTATTTTGCATGTTAGTTTTTTTAGAAATTTATAGGTAATTACTTGTTTATCAGTATATTATATAGTGCATTTGTTTTCATTTTTTTTTGAAAAAATAAAAATTACGGAAATTATTAAAAAATAATGTCGTTTACATTTGTAAATTACATTTACGTATAATACCTTTGAAACATCAAGCAAATAAGCTTTCCTAATTAACTATACAAGTACCCAAACGAGAGTTCATTCTCGAACCCAAAAAAAGTGAAGGTAACCAGCTATTGAGAGAGGTGTTTTTCATTAAGCAGTTTAACACCTCCCTCTCAGTAGCCCAAGTGAATCTAAGATAATGGACTTACGTGCTTTTTTCAATACCCAATTACTGGTGTTCCTTATCATTTCTTTGGGGAGCTTAGAAAGTCGTGCTTTTAATCGAAAAAATGATTCTCCACTTGTTCCTTACGAAATTAAATTTGCTGATGTAACTTTCCAACTCACTGACGTTACGAGGTATTTAGTTCAAACTGAACTAAAAAACATTCAAGCTGATAAAAACACTCTTCGTCTTCAACTCGATAAATTTAATCTTTTTCTCCCCGTCGTAGAGCCAATTTTGAGAGAAAAGGCTGTTCCAGAAGATTTTAAATTTTTGATGATTTATAATAAATACCAGTCAACCATCGAAACTTCAACTTTTCTCGAAAATGGTGTTTATTGGTGTTTGGATAGAGAAAAAGCCGATGATGTAGATTTAATAGTAAACGACCAACTTGATGAACGCAAACATCTGATTGCTGCTACCAAAGGTGCAGCTATTTGTTTTAAACGAAATCAGGTTTTATATAGAAATTGGGCGACTACGCTTTTTTCGCACATTGCCGATAAAAAGATTTTGTCTTTGCTGGAAGTAAATAGAAAATGGGCTGAAAATCCTTATATTTTATTGGATAGTCCAGCTTACTCAGCGATTTTACAGTTTTTGGCATACAAAATTGCGGTTGAAAAAGAGTTTCCAGCGTATAAGCCAAGGGAGCAGAAAATAGTTTATGAATATCCTTACAGTAAAGGAAAAACACTCACCAAAATTGCTCTTGACTTAAAAGTAGAACCAGAGACACTTTTAGAATATAACAAATGGCTAAATACTCCAAACGTTCCTGAATCAGAATGCAAAGTACTGGTCGTTGTTCCTGCGAGTAGATATAGTGAGATACGCACTTTTGCCGAGCTTTCAAGAAAAAGAGGTTTGCCTGCCAAAGATTTAGGTTTTCCGATTTTGAAAAGAGAAGAAAAATTGGCCAAAGCAAAAGGTAAAGGCGGGACTTTCTATTTGATAAATGATTTAGAAGGGTTACAGGCCGATATGTGCGATATTCCAGTGACGATGGCTTACAAAGCAGGAATTTCTATAGAACGATTTGTTGAATACAATGATATGAAGGAATCTGATTTATTGAGAATTGGACAAGTCTATTATATTCAAACGAAAGCCAGTAAAGCCAGTGTACCGTTTCACGTAGTTAGGGAAGGTGAAACTCTTTGGGATATTTCGCAAATGTATGGTGTTAGACTTGCTAATTTACTTGATTTTAATCGTTTCGAGACCGTTCAACGTTTACAAAGAGGGCGTGTTATATGGTTACAAACGACCCGCCCCAAAAATAAACCGATTGAATATATTGAAATGCCAGATGAAATGGCCGAAGTTGAGGAGATGATGGTGGCTGGACAAACTAAAAATGCAGAAAAAGAGTTTACTATACAAGATACCGTTAGAATAACTGCTGAGACAAAAACATTGCCAAAAGAAGATAATTTATCGGTTTTACCATTGAGCCAAGAAATTGGTAAGGGGCAGCAAGCGAAATCAGTCACTAAAAATGATGTTGCTTCAACTAAAAAAGAAATATTAAAAGAAATTGATTTAGCGACTTTACCGCTAAGTCAAGAGATTGGAAAAGGAAATCAGCAGCAGAAAGTAACAAATAAAAAAGAGGTGATTTTGACTAATAATGACTTACCAAAGGAAATAGACATAAATTCTTTACCTTTGACCCAAGATATTAGGAAAGAACATACTAATAATATAAATTCACCTAAAAATACTGATAATAAGCAAGTTATAGATACATCTTTAAACGATGAGGAAAGAATTGTAACTTGGAACAAACAAAATTCGACTAAAAATAAATTGTATTCAGTTGAAGTAGCCGAACGAGAAGAAAACAAAAACTTCTTGAAACACACTGTTAAAAAAGGGGAGACTCTTTTCAGAATTTCAGTTAATTATAATGTAGGAGTATCGGAATTGTGGGTTTGGAATAATTTGACAAGTACCATCGTTGAAGTGGGTACGATTCTGAAAATCAAACGTTAGTAAAATAGTATAGATTCACTCAATAGCTCGATTAGCTTCTGCCTTTGGTGGAAGCTAATTTTATTTACAGCCACACGGAAACTTAATTTCTTTCCCTTTTTTGAGGTTTACCTCGGAAAACCATTGTTTCGGTTTTGGAATAAAAACGACATTACCTGCAATCGGAACAATCGTTTGTCGAACAGGTTTGCCGAAACGACGGTAAAACTCAGCCTGTTCACTTTTTGGTATTAAATCAATATAAAGATTGATACCTGAAAAATCATTTGACTTAAAGAACTCTGTAAAAAACTCCCATTGTTGAGGCGTAAATTGATTAACTAAGCGTGTAGAAAGATTCCAAACCTTACTATCGGCGATTGGTAATTGCCCCCAGCCAGCATCAACAAAAGGCTTGATAAGTGAAGGGTGTAAACGACCATAGTAATGCCCCATGACTTTCTTATGATGGAACCTTTTAAAGGTATGTACACTACTGCTCTTATTATAAATAGGGCATAAACCTTCTTCATTTCCGATACCATTGCCCCCCACTGCACAAAAAGGCCAGTCGAGAACTGCTTCACCTTTTTGTTGTGATACAAACTTCATGTATGGCTTAAATGACTCTGCATAATGATAGGCTGGTCTATCGTAGCGGACTTTAAAAACGGTATAAACTTCGAGCAAACCAATAATACCTATTGTGGTAATAATAACTCTAAAACTTCTTTGGCTTATTTTCTTGTAGTCACCCATTAAAAACATAAAACTACAAAAGATTGGTAGTAGCATAGTAAACCTTGAAGGTATTCGGTAAAGCATACACCACGGCAACCATTGGAGAGTTTTGAGGTGAATTGGATGATTGAAAATTGATAAAATAGAAAATATTCCAAACGGTATCATTATTCGCTTGTCAATTTTCTTAGAATAGATAAACCCTAAAAGCCCAATTACCAAACAAAATAATCCAGGACTCATAGCTCCCATACCTTCGGGCATATCGTGTAGACTTTCTTGGAGTGGATTATTTGTGGCATTGAAAAACGGAAAATACGGAAAAATAAGCCGTAATGGAAAATTCCAAGCATGACCACCTTCAAATGGATTATCGAAATGAAAAGTACGAATTGTTTTAAAAACTTGTAAAATGATTGGTATATATAGCCATAATGCCAAAAGTGTTGTGGCAATCATCAGGAAGTTTAAACCTAATTTCAATTTTGTAGTTTTAACCCAAACGCTTAGGTTTTCTTTGATGTATGTTTGATTACTTTTTATCAGACATAAGATTAAAATATAGATTCCAGAAAAGAAAAATGAACTCAACGCAAAACCCAAAATATAGGATAAGTCTAAGCCCAAAGCGAGCGTCATTATCATTACTTTGAAAAGTATGAGCCGAAGACTAATAAATTCTTTATGAATAAATTTGCGGAGAATGATAAAATCAAGAAAGATACTGATGGTTGTCCAGTGAATAATGCAATAAGCAAAATGATGTGGATAACGATTAATTGCGTGAAAATTAAGATAAGTAACCAATAATGCGACGATTGTTGCACGCTGATAATTCCAGAAATACCCCACCAAAAAGAAAATACTCAAGGCGGCAAACAACACACTTAAGGCATAATAATAATTTAGCCATGGTCCATTTCCGTACAGCTTGTAAAAGAAAGCATAAACATAATTACCTTCAAGAAACCAACCCTGGAAAATGTGCGTACTTCCATAAGGATAAAAGTAATCGTTATTGGTAAGTTGGAGCTTTGGGTAGGGTTTAAAAGAAATATGCTCGGCTACATAATAGCTCATGTTTTCCCATTGCTCAACGTCAGTTCCCGCATTTTCGGTGAGCGGCTCTGAAAAATTTTTAATATCAATACTACAAAATAATACTTGAAAAATTAGAATCAGAAATAACCCAATGTACTTTGAAAAATTATTTGAAGATGTATTTATAGTTAATCTCGAAATCCTAAATTCCATAAAGAGGTGGTTTTGTAGGTAAAAATTAAGCCTTCATCATCGAAATATTTGTGACTGGAACTTTTTTGTAATCGAGAGCAAATCGTGCTACAAAAGCCAATGTACACCAACGACCGTAATCGTAGGGCATACCCATCGTGAAGTTTTGTATAAACGTTGCCAAGAAGAAATAAGCAACCATCAAAGTAAAGTCACAGGTTGGATGAAAGATTTCTTTCCAAATCCATTTTAAGATGATGAGATGAAGTATTGCAAAGATTGAAAATCCGATTACTCCCAAATCATGGAACATTTCGATAAACGGAGAGTCAACGTAGTAGCCTTGATAACCATGACCAAAGAAAATCAAAAACCAATTTCCGTTTTCAACGTTTTTTGAGAGATTAGTAAAGACTTGAGTTATATTTACAACCCTTGTTGACGCAGAATCATCAACTGCGGCTTTTACTTTTGAAACAGAATCAGAATCTGTGAAAAAACTGGTAATGATTTTGCCAAGTCTGTCTCCGATAATATCGAAAGCCACTATGAAATACTGTCTGTAGTAGACGTTGTTCCACAACGAAAATCCGATATAAGCCAATAATAAAAAAATAACGAAGCCTCGCCAACTCATTAGCCATTTCAAGCCTTTATAAATAGTATTGGCTTTAATATTAGAAACAAAATAGAGGAAGAAAAATATGCCTGTGATTAATATCATTGCCATAGCTTGGCAAAGACCCACAACTACAATTAAAATAAGAACCGAACCAATAATTGCTGTTCGCCATAAAATTCGAGCTTCGCTGCGTAGTAATATCATACCTGCAACAATACCAATATAAGCACTTTTTGCATAGATATGAGGGTTTCCCATGGAAGCCATTCCGCCTTCATCGCCAAAACTAATAGCGGCTCGCATACCAAACATATAGGCGGGGTTACGAGCAATATAATACAGCAAACTTATACCTCCTAATACACAAAAAACTAATGTAAAATATAAAAATGAGGATTTAAGAGTGTTGATAGAAATACCAGCAAAGATAAACATTGCAGTTAAGAACACCAGCTGATTACCGATTTCGATAGGCGTATTGGTAAACCAACCTCTATTGGGTGCGTATGCCGCCAAATAGGCTAAGGCCATTATACCGTACAAGATACACATCAAATAACCGATGGTATTTGGTTGGTAAAGTTTTTTTGGATTTAGTGGAAATGCTATCAATAGACTTAATATCGCAATACCAGCCGTAAAAGCCGTACTGCCTTGTGCCAATTTGAGTCCATCTCTTAGAAAATAAACGAGTGGTAACCCCGCAAAGAAAAAACTAAGCCCTATACTTTGGCGATATTTATTGAATTTATTGAATAGCCAATCAAGGTAAATAAACATTTCAATACTTTTTTTATGCAAATATACCTCTCTGTTTTGGTAATTATAGTTTATTGTTTGATTTTTAATGATTTGAGCCTTAAAATTTCTTAAATTTGAGGCTATTTCTAACATATTGAGTTTGAATACTCTTTGTGATTAAAAAACTTTTACTCGAAAACACCTTCATTGCATGAAAATGCTCATAATTCACCAATTTTTCTGGGCTCATTATAAAGCAAAAATATATACTGAACTTCAAAAAGTAGTTGATAAACACCCAGAAGATGAACTTTTAGTGCTTCAAACTGCCTTAAATGAATTTACGAGAGCCAAAATCGGTAGTATAGATTACAGTATACACCAATATAATGTAAAAGTGTTATTTGAAGATTTCTATGAAAATACCACTATATGGCAGCGTGTAAAAGCTTCAATTTATTGGGTAAATAAATTTAAACCCGATGTCATTAATTTGCCAGGCTATTATGAACCTGCTATGAACATTGTCCTTTTTTATTGTCGATTGAGAGGCATTAAAGTGGTTATTTCGGCTGATTCTACTGAAGGCGATAATCCAAACATTGGTTGGCGTGAAGCTGTAAAACGATTTGTGGTTTCTAAAGCACAAGGATTTTTCTGTTATGGGTCAAAATCGGCAGAATATATTTTGAAACTTGGAATGAAACCCGAGCATATTTTGGTAGCCAACAATTCAGTTGATAATGATAGAGTTGCCAAAGTTCACGCCGAAGCGTTAAAAACTCGAGAATCCGTAAAGCAATCTTATCAACTTCGTAAATACAATTTTATTTATGTTGGAAGGCTTATTTATGTAAAAAACTTAGATAATTTATTGGCGGCCTATCGACCATTGGCCGATTCAGATTGGGGGCTAATTGTTTTGGGCGATGGGAGCGAAGAAACCAAATTGAAAAAATATGCTGCAGATAATAACCTTGACGGTATTTGCTTCATTGAAGGCCAACCATGGTATGATGTACCTAAGATATTGGCTCTTGCCGATGTATTTATTTTACCAAGTTATTCTGAACCGTGGGGCTTGGTGGTGAACGAAGCAATGGCAAGTGGCCTACCCGTGATTGTTTCAAATAAATGTGGGTCGGCTTTTGATGCTGTAAAAGAAGGTGTAAATGGCTATACGTTTAATCCTTATAATGTAGAGGAACTCACTTCGGTATTTAAGAAATTTGTTGATAATCCTCAGCAAATCCTGCCTTTTGGGCAACACTCAAGAGAAATTATCAAGCGTTTTTCGCCTGAAAATGTAGCCCAAGAAATGTATGATGGATTCAAAAAAGTAGTGTATGACCATAAGTAGAAAAAATAATTTTGACCTAATAAGACTCATCGCCGCTTTTCAGGTACTTATTTGGCATGGAGCAGTTCATTTTGACGTTTCTGAGAAACTTTATGATATTTTAGTAGTACTTTACCATTTTCCAGGTGTACCCATTTTTTTTACTATTAGCGGTTTTCTGATAAGTTTTTCGTTAGAACGAAATAAGTTTCAACTAAAACAATATTTCAAAAACCGAAGTCTCAGAATTTTTCCTGCACTTTGGGTTTGTACAATGCTAACTGCTCTTTTACTATTTGTGTTTGATAAAATCGGAAGTGCAAAAGATTTTATTACGTGGTTTGTTGCTCAAATTACTTTCTTTCAGTTTTACGCCAGCGAGTCGCTCAAAACTTGGGGAATAGGGCACCCGAATGGAAGTTTATGGAGTATTGCTGTTGAACTCCAATTTTATTTGGTTTTGCCTTTGGTGCTTTATGTAATCAATCTTTCAACGAAAAAATGGGTAATCAATCTGTTGCTTTTAATCATTTTTCTATTGTCAATTTTGGTTAAGCATTTGATTCATACAAATCCGTTTATTTTACAAAATGAATTGTATGTAAAGCTACTTAATAATACTGTGCTGATATACTTGCATTTTTTCTTGACAGGAATTGCCATTTATAAAAACTTTGATTTGCTTTTGCCATTTTTGAAAGAAAAAGTGATTGTTTGGTTAGCAATCTATCTGATTTATATCCTTGTCTTTAAATTTTGGCTCAAACTATACGATTCTAATTATGAAATTTCTATTTGGGGAATCGTAGCAAATACCATATTGTCATTATTGACACTTTCTTTTGCTTTTTCATTCACTGATTTGAGTCAGAAACTGCTGCACGAAAACGATATTTCTTATGGAATATACATTTATCACATGCCAATCGTGAATACAATGGTGAGTTTAGGATATAAAGGAAGTATTTGGAACTTGCTTGTTTTAGCTGTTTTGACGAGTATTTTAGCTTATCTTTCTTGGAAATTGATTGAACAGCGAATATTAAAAATGAAAATGTGATTATTTTAAGATAATGACGGTTTCGATATATTTGCCTTCAACAACTGGGTCAACGACTGATTCTAAATAGCCATTTGGCAATTTTCCTCCAGGAATCCATAAATCATTTGCTCCTGTTTCATTACCCGATGGAATCCTGAGGTGATGACGTTTGGGATGAGGAATATCAATTCTGATAAGGGCTGTATTGTTCCATAAACCTGCTGGAATCCCTAATTCAGTTTCTATGAAAGCGAGCTGTCCGTTTGCTTTTTGAAGTAAGTCATCCATTTGTTTTTTTGACATCACAAATAAGCCATCTTGACGGCCTAATATAGCTCTGCCGTATTTATCTAAAATGTATTTTGGAATAAGAAAAGATGCCCCTCGTCGGAAATTTCGTTGATGTCTGTGGCGATATCTCCATTTTAAATAGTTCGATGGATTTGGCCTACTTCCTTTAGGAATGCTGATAACTTCGTTTTTTGAATGTCCTTTTCTAAAGGCTTTTACTAAGAAATCGATTGAATCATTCGGAAAATAATAATTTTCAATAAGATTATAGTCTTCCGAAACGCACACACTTTTAGGTGTAGCAGTGGCCGAAAAAAAAGCATTAAATAGCAGAAGGTAAATGAGAAACAATCTCATTTTCGAACTTAAAAACATAGTATATTAGGTTAGTGTGAAAAGTGCAAATGTATAAAATTTACAGTTACGAATTTCTAATCTACACGTAATAAGTGTTATCAGCTTTATTTTTCTGAAGTTTTTCGCATCAAGTAATTTCCAAAGAATGAATTTTTCTTGGCAAAGTATTGTAAGAAAATCTCCTGTGGTATATCAGCCTTATTAATATTGGGACTTTGAGCAATTGAAGGAACTTTCTCCCACTTTAAGGTTGTCATACTACTGAAAACTCCTAAAACAATTGTAAATACCATATAAATCCTTAAAAATTTAGTAGAGATACTCGATTTCAGCATTTCAGAATAAGCTCCAAGAAGTAATACAAATATCAGAATTTTGATGGTGCTAATTAATCGCATAGCTAAGTCATTATTGAAACCGATTCGATAAAGGGGCGAAATAATGAAATAGGCAACACAGAATACCAAAAGAACCAATTTATCTTGGTAAGTATATTTTGAAGAGAAAAGTTTGTACATAAAGAACAGATAAATACCCACTTCAAAACCGCAATATCCCACCAAGGCAATTATCGAAACCAAAGGCTTTTGAAAGAGAAAGCCCGAAATATCGGCAAAACTCCAAATAAAACCTGAAAACCGATTATCTTGAAAATGTGCTAAAAAATAGCTTGCCATGATAAATGTAATAATTCCTCCACCAGCTAAATTAGCAATGCTAAAAAAGCTTGAGAAGCGGCGATAAAGCACTAAAAATCCTGCGATTAGGCCAACACTAAAAGCACCCAAGAATGACCACATGAGTAGCAATGAAACAAAAAATAATACAAAACGATTATCTTTTCGAATAAAACTTTCGTAGTAAACAAAAAAGACTCCGATGGTCGTAACTATATGGTGTTGAGGTGAATAATGGATATTTATTAAATTGAATGAAATGCCAGATGGCCAAATAAAATATTGAATCATTGGTAACGAAACAATATTTTTGAGCAAATAATGAGCGTATAAATAAGGTTTAAATAGTGTTGCTCCCAACAGAAATAACACAAAAATCAGTATAATGTTGATATTTTTAGGACTCAGAAAATACAGCCAACTAAACGAGATAAAGATACCAATTGCCCCCCAAATATATAATAATAAATTACTTGCCCCCAATCCAATAAATTTGCAAATAATGGCAGTTGGTAAATAATAGGCCATATAATAACCCAAAATTGCAGGTTCTTTGAGTATTCCGTAGCGTGTTTCATTTTCATAAACCACGGGAAATGGCTTTTCTATGAGCTCTTTTACAATGGTGTTATGTTTGTAATAATCGTAAGATTGCCCCAAACCGAAACTTCCTAAACTAAAAAAAATACCTAATGCCAACGTAAATAATGCCAAATAAAGTAAGGTGCTTGGTTTCATCTTTTCAACTCTCAAAGCTGAAAAGTCTTCATTACTTTTGCCTGTATTTACAAGAAAACTATAAGACGAATAGACCGAAACGATAAGTCCGAGTGTTGCCCAGAGTGGATTCAGCCAAGTCAGAATAAAAATCAGATTCGGTATTATTAAATACGAAACAGTGAGTATTTTTAGGTTTTTGATTGTCATTGTCAGAGTGATTTTTTAATCAAATTACTAATTTACAAATCTATACTTTAATAATACCCAGATTGCCTCTACGCCATCTTTCCAGTTTATTTTCTTTCCTTCGCTGATTGAACGTGGGTAATAACTGATTGGAACTTCAGGGATTTTGTAGCCGAGTTTAGCAATTTTAGCCGTAACTTCTGGACAAAACTCAAAGCCCGTACAGTTGAGTTTGATTGATTTTAGAAGTTTTGCATCAAAAACTTTATAGCAAGTTGGCTCATCAGTCAGATTTTGTAAATATAAAATATTAGTAATCCATGTGACAACCTGCCCACCCAAAAAGAATGAAAAATACGAATGTTTATTTTGTTTATTCAGAAATCTTGAGCCATAAACTACCTTTTCTTGGCCACTTTCAATCAAAGGGACGAGTTTATAATAATCTTGTGGGTCATATTCTAAATCAGCGTCTTGGATGATGATAATATCTCCCCTTGAATGTTCGATGGCTGTTTTTATAGCCCCACCTTTTCCTTGATTTTTTTTTTGTTTTAATACAAAAAGAACAACACTTTTCAGAGTATATAGGAGCTCACGAGTACCATCGGTTGAGCCATCGTCAACTACAATTATTTCCATAGGAATAGTTACTTCTCCTATCTTATCTAATATATTTTTTATATTATTTATTTCGTTATAAGCAGGTATTAGTACAGAAAGAAGCATGTTTTTATGGGAATAATTCAAAATTCAAATGATTTGTATGCGTGCATTTCGGCACTTTATTTGGTCGATTTTCTGTGCCAGAGTTTTATGTAAAGTACAGAGTCGGTTTCTACTGTAAAGTTCTTATGTAATTCCTGACGTAATTTATCAAGAGCAATCTTATTTTCTGGTGTATTTATTTTTGTACTATCATCAATGATGGTATGTCTAAATCCAAAAAACACTAATTTCATACTTGTATCTTGCAGCGATTTTTCGTAAACATCAGTGTGCTTCTTGATGTAATCGCTGGTTTGCATTTCGGTATTGATAAATGGTACGTTTGGATAACGATGAGAGTGGAAATAGAAAAGTGTACCAAAATCTATCAATAATGCTTTGTCGTTGGCTTTTAGGTTTCGATTTACTGTGCTTGCATACGTTTTTTCGATAGCAAAATCATCAACCTGAAACAAACGCTGAATAACTTCTCGGCGAGTAATAAAAGTAATTACCACCACCAACACCGATAAACCACCGAGTGCCACATAAACTCGATTAAGTTTTTGTTCGTAGATGTTGCTGTAATGAGTATAGACCATTGCAATTATTACCGAAAAAAATGGTGCAGCAGGGTAGAAGTAGTGCGAAGCCTGACTTTTCATTAGCGATATGAGCGAAAAAAGCCCAAAAAACAATGAAATCATGAAGGTTGGATTACTCCAATACTTCGATTTATCTTTTACATTAAGAGCTAAAATAATGCTTATAATAGTAAGTAAAATAAACCAAAAAGTCTTGATTATCAGTTTTTTAAGAAATAGCGTATGAGCAGGATAAGAACCAAATGGATAAATATATGACCAATAAATATGTTGTTCAAGACGATTAAGTTGGTAGAAATAAAGCAATGATAATAGCAATGGTACAGCAAATCCAATTAAAATTAAGATGCCTTTTTGAGTGATTTGCCAAAAGCTGCTTTTTCGGATAAAGAAACATTCATAAAAAAGATAAATTCCTGCACCTGCAACATAGAACATCGCAATGCTTTTGAATGTCATGGCGATTCCAAGTAAAACACCACCGATAAACCAATCTGAATTCTTGTTTTTTGACAAGAAGGACAATGACCAAATAGCCAAAATAGCAATTGGAGCTTCGGGTTCGAGAAAGTTGATTTCCATGAAAAAACAACTTACCAATGATAATAAAGCTGCTATAAATGCAGTTTGAGTGTTTTTTGTGAACTTGTTTACGACGAAATAACTTGAAACTCCAATTCCGATAAATTCAAGAACGATGAGAAGTGTTACGGTAAAATGTGTAAAATCACCACCTAAAATATTAATTCCTTGCTGTACAAAAACATACCAAAGCCATGATTTGGAAGGGATGAAATCATACATTTGGTAGCCATCATTGAGCGAACGACCAATAACCAAGTATTCTAAAGCGTCGTATCCGAAGCCCGAATTGTATGAAAAAAGCCCAAATATTGGCGTAATCAATAGCAAAACGCCAAAATGAATCAGTGTATTTTTGTTTGTTGTTTTGATAGACTAAAGTGATTTGTAGGCTTTTGATGCAGCCGAATTATTAAACATTAAAGAATGAAGGATAGATGTGTAGTCCGTCACTCGTGGCAATAAAGTATTAGAATACTAATGAATTATTATACAAAAATAGCAAAAATCATTGGCATATTAAATTAAGCGTGACTACTATTGATTATTCGGCGAGAAAAGTTCTTTATTTAAAACTTCATACAGATATTCACCTGCCACTTTATTACCTGCTTTATTCCTATGTAAATCTGTTGGGAGATAATATGCCTTAAATGGGTCTTTATTTTTCATCATTGCATCTTTAAAAGAAAAAGCCTTTATATGATTTGTATTACAAAAATCGCTTCATTCCATGGCTTTGTAATAATTGAATCATTTTCAATATTAAATAGCGATTTTCTAAATTATCCACGCTATCATTTTCATAATAAAAATACAAAACGAATTTCGGCGAAAGTTCTGCTCCTCGTACTTTAAAGAATTTGAGAGTCAGTCCCAGCACCAGACGCTACTGCGTTTAACACTGCTACTAAATCTTTATTTATTTTCCTTTCCAGTATTTTACAGAAAGTTTCGTCATCGTTCACTCCCCAACCATACGTAAAAGAGTCGCCAATGGCTAATATTTTATAAGGAATCGTTTGATAATCAGATAATTGGCGAGTATCACGCATGCCGATTTTATTATTCTGATATTCGTAATGATATTCTTTTGGATGACTTTTGAAGCCTTTTTGATTCGGAATAGGCACCATGCCACCTAATTTTGAATCATAGTAAAATTGTACAGGAGAGATAAATTGTGAAAAAAATATTCGGATGATAACCTCGCCAATTAATAAGCCAACAATCAGACTTATTAACATTGCTGCTAAATTTTTACGAATATTTTTGATGAAATTCATTGATAGAAACGAATTTATAGGATTTTATTATACCTTAGAAAGTCCATTAAATAGATGACTTAATATAGTAAAGTGCAAAATTAGCCAATTTTTACTTGGGGTTCTCGTCAAACAGTGATAATTTTAAGCATGAATTGGATAAAACCACTTACGATAGTCGAATTTGTCTTCATTGGCATATTTTTGTTGGTCTATGCCATCTACTTTATACGTTTATACTTGGTCGCTCGTCGATTAGGTACTACTGCTCGTTCGGTTATCATTAAATTTATAATCAGAGTAGTTTACTTGGGCCTTTGTATTTTGGGCTTGTTGGGGCTTAGTTTTGGTGTTAATGAAATAGAGTCACAAGCCACTGGAAAAGATATTTTTTTTGTATTTGACTTATCTCGCTCGATGGATGCCATTGATATTGAGCCTTCAAGGTTAGAAAAAACAAAATTTGAACTCATCAAAAATATCGACCAACTCAAATCTGATAGGGTTGGATTAATTGTTTTTTCGTCAGAAGCTTATACCCATACGCCACTAACTTTCGACCGTGATGCCATTCGGTTATTCATTCAAAAACTAAATACGGGTTTATTCATACAAAATGGCACCGATTTGAATGTTGCTTTTGAATTAATTTTAAAGAAATTTCAATCAAGTTCTACGCTCAATTCTCGAAAAACTAAAGTTGTCGTATTGATTTCTGATGGCGAAGATTTTGGAGAAATTGACCCAAATGTGATTCACACCCTCAAACAAAATAAAATTAATTTCCTAACACTTGGCGTAGGAACACCACAAGGAGGGCAAATTAGAGATGGAATTGATTTTAAAAAGGACAAAAATGGCCAAGAAATTGTTTCAAAACTCAATGCTCCCTACTTAATAAACCTCACAAAATCGCTTAATGGAAAATATTTTCAACTTACAAATCAGGTAAATGGTGTTTCTGATTTGCTAAAAGAGGTTGACCGAGTAGAAAGTAATTGGATTGATACCCGAAAAATGACAGTTGCCAACAATAAATATTATTATTTCGTAATTTTGGCTTTGATATTAATGATAATTGATATTTTGTTTACCGTGCGTACAATCAAAATCTAAAATGAATACTTGGTTTTATTATATAATCTTGCTTTTCTTAAATCTACGCTCATTAACGAACGTTTCGCAAAGAAATGCTCTCAAAATCGATGCAGGAACCGCATTTTATAAAAGAAATTATACTTTAGCAGCTCAGAAATATGAAGAATTGGCAAACGTTTCGTATAATCTTGAACCAGAAGCTCGCTTAAATTTGGCACATTCATACTTTAAGATTAATGATACGTTGAAGGCTTTGACTGAGTATAAAAAACTGGTCAGACTCAATGATGCTACTATTGCAACCAATGCAATGATACAAGTAGGGGTAATCGAAACAATGAAAGGTGATAGTATTGGTGCTTTAGAATTATTTAAGATTGCACTTCAAAATGATAATGAAAATAAGGTAGCACGATATAATTTTGAATTATTAAGGAAGAAATTACCGCAATCTCCTCCGAAAAATAATCAAAGTAATATTTCTGAAAGCCCAAATAATAATGGTGGAAAAACCGAGAAGTCAGAAGAAAAACGTGACGAACTCGATTCAACAACTCCTGAAAGAATGAGTAAAGAAAAAGCTTTACAACTTTTAGAAACAATGAAAATTACCGAACTACAATATGCACAACAACGTAGACAAAAAATGGTAAATAAAGAAAAAGTAGAGAAAGATTGGTGATAAAATTTTTTGGTTCAGAAAAATAAAAATTCAATATAATGACTCAAATTTCAGATAGCGGTGTTTTGCAGTCCGCAGTAAAAGAAACAAATTTTAATTTTGAAGGACAAACCGCCTTTTATCGAGGAAAAGTACGTGATGTGTATGATTTTGGTGATAAAGTTGTGATGGTTGCATCTGACCGAATTTCGGCGTTTGATGTAGTTTTGCCACGACCGATTCCATTCAAAGGTCAAGTTTTGAATCAAATTGCTGCCAAATTTCTGACTGCCACCAAAGATATTGTTCCAAACTGGCTTTTGTCTGCTCCTGACCCAAATGTATCAATAGGAGTGCGTTGCGATACTTTTCCTGTCGAAATGGTTGTGCGTGCCTACTTAGTTGGTCATGCTTGGAGAACCTACAAAAGTGGTTTACGCATCCTGTGCGGGGTAGCGTTGCCTGATGGCTTAAAAGAGAATGACAAACTTCCAACGCCAATCATTACACCTACAACCAAAGCCCATGAAGGACACGACGAAGATATTTCTCGTGAGGCTATTATTGAAAAAGGCTTAGTTTCGGAAGAAAAATATGTTCAACTCGAAAAATATGCGTTGGCATTATTTCAGAGAGGAACAGAAATGGCTGCAGAACGAGGCTTAATTTTGGTGGATACAAAATACGAATTTGGCGAAAGAGATGGTGTAATTTATCTGATTGATGAAGTACATACGCCTGATTCTTCAAGATATTTTTTCATCGAAGGTTATGAAGAAAATTTAGCGGCAAACCTTCCACAAAAACAATTATCGAAAGAATTTGTTCGTGAATGGCTCATTGCTAACAATTTTCAAGGAAAAGAAGGACAAACCGTGCCTGAGATGACTGATGAAAAAGTGCTTGAAATTTCCAACCGCTATATTGAATTATACGAAAATGTTTCGGGAGAAAAATTTGTAGCTCAATCAGGAGAGGATGTAATCGGACGAATTGAAGGCAATATTAAAGCATATTTCAATATTTAGTAGTAACAATTCGTAAATTGAATTATTTGTAACTTTTAAAAATGAAATATCCGAGAAGATTATCATCAGGAGCAAACAATACCGTAATCGTTTTATCGGATATGGAAGTGGCTAAGTTATTTACTGACGATACTCGCTCTGATATTGGTTCAGAAGCTGAAAAGATGAAATTTGCCAATTCTGTCAACGATTTGGTCGCAAAATTCATTCGATTGGATTTTCAAGAGGATTTACAAGCCGAAATGTTGGTCATGGAACGCATCAAACCCATTGATTATAGGGCTTTTGAAGTGGAAATTCGTGAATTATGGTTTGATGTTTTTGAGTCAGAATTAACCGAATTGCATAAAAAAGGCTTCGTACACCGAGACCTCAAACGACCATCAAATATTGGTGGCTTAGCTTTCGATAATATCTTATTAACCGAAAAAGGTTTACGCTTAATTGATGTCGGAATTTCTGCCTTGAAAAGCCAAGTAGGAGAAAAGATTATTGAAAAATATGTGGAAATAGAATTACAAGAAATAGCTTTATTTAAGGAATATTTCTTGAATAGATAATAAAAAAGTCTACTTTTTGTCGAAAAGTAGACTTTTTATTATTTCTTTATACAATTACGCTCCTGCATAAGCGGGTGAAATCATTGATACTGCTTTTGCTTCGAGAAGCGTTTCACCCATCAAAAACTCATCCACTTTTCTTGCACATTCACGTCCTTCTGAAATGGCCCAAACAACCAATGATTGTCCACGACGCATATCTCCAGCCGCAAATACTTTAGGGTTTGTTGTTTGATAATTTGGAGCTTTCACGTTTTTACGTTCATCAACTTCAACTTCCAACTGCTCTAATAAATCCTGTTGAGGATTCAAGAAACCTGCCGCAATTAAAGCTAATTCACACGGAATCTCACGTTCGTTCATTTCAACTTTTGTTCCGTTGAACATCGCTGACTCTGAAATTAAGATTCCTTTCAAATTTCCGTTTTCATCACCAATAAATTCTTTTACATTGATGCTGAATAAACGCTCGCAACCTTCTTCGTGAGAAGTTGAAGTACGTTTCGTTAAAGGCCAATTCGGCCAAGGCGTAGCTTCCGCACGTACTTGATAGAATGGCTGTTTTTTATCATCAATACTTGGCTCAGGCATTACTTCCACTTGTGTGATAGTTTTTGCTTTGTGGCGATTTGACGTTCCAACGCAGTCAGAACCAGTGTCACCACCGCCAATTACTACCACATTTTTGTCAGTTGCAAAAATTTCACCGTTTTGATAAGCCTCTCCTTTGTGGTCAGTTATTCTATCAATGCCAGACACACGTTTGTTTTGTTGGCTTAAAAACTCCATTGCAGGATAAATTCCTTTCAATTCTTTGCCTTTAATCTCAATCATACGTGGCACTGTTGAGCCGCCCGAAAGTACGATTGCATCAAAATCTCTGAGAATATCGCTTGATTTTACGTTAAAACCAACATTTGCGTTCGTGATAAAAGTAATACCTTCTTCTTTCATTACCTCAACACGACGACGAACTACCGATTTATCAAGTTTAAAATCAGGAATCCCGTAACGAACCAAACCACCTATTTCGTCGGCACGCTCAAAAACTGTTACTAAATGACCAGCTTTGTTCAATTGAACGGCCGCCGCCATTCCTGCTGGGCCAGAACCTACAACTGCTACTTTTTTGCCAGTGCGTTTTTTAGGAATATTTGGCTTCACCCAACCATTGGCATACGCACGCTCAATGATTGATTTTTCGATATATTCAATCGCCACTGGTGGCTTATTGATACCCAAAACACAAGCTGATTCGCAAGGTGCTGGGCATATTCTACCTGTAAATTCAGGGAAGTTATTAGTAGAACTTAAAATCTGATAAGCATATTCCCAGTTTTGTTCATAAACAGCATCATTAAATTCAGGAATGATATTGCCAAGTGGACAACCATTATGACAAAACGGTACACCACAGTCCATGCAACGAGCAGCCTGTCTACGAGAATTCTCATCTTCGGCTGGCATTTCAACTTCATTATAATCCAATCGACGTTCTTCAACAGCACGTTTATTGGCCAATTCTCTTTGAAATTCTAAGAAACCAGTAGGTTTTCCCATTGTTTTATAGTGATTTTGTTATATAGTTGATAGATTATTGGGGATGGTTGTCTCGCCAATAATCTATTACTAAATGCTCAGTTATTTATTAAATTGACATACAAGTGCTGAAATTAGATTTAGGCTAATACTTTCTCAGCTTCTGCTTTTTTCTTTCTTTCCAACAAAACTCGTTTGTAGTCAGTTGGGAATACTTTTACAAAGTTTGCGATTTCATTAGTGAAATTGGCCAAGATTCGTTCTGCAACTGCACTCTTCGTTTCTTTCAAGTGTTTTTCGATGAATGATTTCAACATATCTGCATCTTCGGCATCGACAGTTTCTAAACCAACCATTTCTTTATTGCATTTTGAATCAAAAACTTTATTTGGGTCATAAACGAAGGCAATACCACCGCTCATACCCGCGGCAAAGTTACGCCCAGTTTCCCCCAATATAATCGCTAAACCGCCAGTCATGTATTCTAAACCGTGGTCGCCGACACCTTCAACGACAACTTTGGCTCCCGAATTTCGTACGCAGAAACGCTCGCCAGCCATACCATTAATGTAGGCTTCGCCTGAAGTTGCTCCATAGAATGCAACGTTTCCGATAATCATATTATTTTCGGCTTTGAATGTTGCTTTTCTATCTGGATAAACTACTAATTCAGCACCGCAAAGCCCTTTTCCGAAGTAGTCGTTTGAATCTCCTTCAAGTTCGAGTTTCAAACCTGCTGTCGAGAATGCACCAAACGATTGTCCAGCTGTTCCTCTATATTTATAATGAATTGTTCCATAAGGTAAACCTGCTCCCGCATAAACTTTCGATATTTCGTTGGATGTCATTGCTCCAATCGAACGGTTCAAGTTATTGACCACATATTCCGCTTCCACTTCTGCTTTATTTTTGATGGCAGGTTGTGCATCTTCCATCATTTTCCAGTCAAGTACTTGCGAAATACCGTGGTCTTGCTCTTCTTGTTTGTATTGAGCCACATCGAGTGTTGTTGGCTCTTTGAAAAGAATTCCCGAAAGGTCAATTTTCTTGTATTTCCAATGCGTAATATCCGTGCGTTTTTCAAGCATTTGAGATTGTCCAACCATTTCGTTGATAGTCCGGAAACCTAATTCAGCCATTATTTCACGCAATTCCATTGCCAAATACGTAACCATATTTACAACATGTTCTGGTTTTCCGCTGAACATTGCACGCAATTCTTTATTTTGAGTTGCTACTCCAACTGGACAAGTATTTAAGTGACATTTACGCATCATAATACAGCCCACCGCTACTAAAGCAGCCGTAGCTACACCAAATTCTTCTGCACCGAGCAAAGCTGCAATCGCAATATCTTTACCTGTACGCAACTGCCCATCGGCTTGTAATACTATACGTCCACGCAATTTGTTTTTTACCAATGTCTGGTGAGCTTCGGCCAAACCTAATTCCCAAGGTAAGCCTGCGTGACGCACCGAAGATAGGGGAGATGCTCCTGTTCCACCATCGTGGCCTGCAATTAAAACTACATCAGCGTGGGCTTTTGTAACACCTGCTGCAATCGTTCCAACTCCTGCCTCTGAAACTAATTTTACTGAGATTCGAGCATCACGATTTGAATTTTTTAAGTCATAAATCAACTGAGCCAAATCTTCAATTGAATAAATATCGTGGTGCGGTGGTGGCGAAATCAAACCAACACCTGGTGTAGAATGACGTACACGGCCAATCCAATCATCCACTTTATGACCAGGGAGCTGTCCACCTTCACCAGGTTTTGCACCTTGAGCCATCTTGATTTGTAATTCTTTGGCATTGGTCAAGTAATAACTTGTCACACCAAAACGTCCAGAAGCTACTTGTTTGATAGATGAGCTTAAATTATCTCCATTTTTATCTAATTCATAACGAATTTCATCTTCTCCACCTTCACCCGAATTTGAGCGTCCGCCGATACGGTTCATGGCAATGGCCAAGGTTGTATGAGCTTCCCATGAAATCGAACCGAAAGACATTGCACCTGTGGCAAAACGCTTGAAAATGCTCTCGATTGGCTCAACTTCTTCCAAAGGAATTGAAGTTCCTTTTTTGAATTGGAGTAGTCCACGAAGTGTTAACGCATCTTTACTTTGGTCGTTGATGAGTTTTGAATATTGCTTGAAGATTTGGTATCCTTTGTCCAAATCTTTCTCGCCTACTCTGCCCGATTGCTGCAGTAAGTGAATCGACTGAGGATTGAACATGTGACGCTCACCACGTTGTTTCCATTGATAAACACCACCCACTTCGAGCCTTTTAATTGATTCTTGTGGCGTTTCTGGGAATGCTACACGGTGACGAACAATGGCTTCTTTGGCGATTTCATCCAAGCCCATACCGCTAATACGCGAGATTGTTCCCGTGAAATATTTATCAATCACTTGTTTGTTCAGACCGATACATTCAAATATTTGAGCTCCTTGATAAGATTGTAAGGTTGAGATTCCCATTTTCGAGAAAATCTTCAATAATTCTTTATCAACTGCCTTGATGTAGTTCTTATTTAATGTATAATCATCGAGTTCTCCTTCGATTAAGCCTTTTTTATTCATCCAAGAAAGTGTCTCGAATGCCATGTAAGGACAAATTCCCGAAGCACCATAACCGATTAGGGTCGCAAAATGATGCGTTTCCCAAATATCTCCTGCTTCAACCAAGATTCCCGCTTTTCCACGAATACCTTTTCTGATAAGGTGATGATGAATGGCAGCAGTTGCTAAAAGCGACGGAATTGGAGCGTGGTCGGTGTCAATGGCACGGTCTGAAAGAATCAAAATCTCGAAACCATCTTCGATGGCATCCTCAGCATAACGACAAATTCTTTCCAAACCAAATGCTAATGATTTACCAATATCATTGCTCTTTGAGTTGAAATAAGTATTAATAGTTTTTGCTTGGAAACCTTTGTAATCAACAAAACGAAGTTTATCAAATTCTTCGATAGTCAACACTGGTTGGTCAAGCTGAACCAATCGGCAATGAGCAGGCGATTCCTGAAGAATATTTTCATTAGCACCCACGAATGAAATCAACGACATGATTGAACGCTCACGAATTGAGTCAATCGGTGGGTTGGTAACTTGGGCAAATAATTGCTTGAAATAGTATGATAAATGCTGACTCTGGTCAGAAAGAATCGCCAACGGCGTATCAACTCCCATTGAGCCAATAGCTTCCATGCCCGATTGTGCCATCGGTGCCAGAATCATACGTAAATCTTCCGATGTAAAACCAAATGTGATTTGGCGTTTCAATAAAGTTTCTTCGCTGTATTGCTGGTAAGGACGAATCGACTTCGGAAGAACTTCGGTCTTGATTTTGTTTTCATCCAACCATTCTTGGTAGGGCTGACGTGAACAAATATCTGCTTTCACTTCTTCGTCAGGAATGATACGGCCTTGTTCCATATCAACCACAAACATTTTTCCAGGTTGTAAACGACCTTTTGAAACTACTTTTGCTTGGTCAATATCTAAAACCCCAGCTTCTGATGCCATGATAACGGTATCGTCATCTAAAACCCAATAACGTGATGGGCGAAGACCATTTCTATCGAGCGTTGCACCAACCATTTTCCCATCCGTAAATGAAATTGAAGCAGGGCCATCCCACGGCTCCATAATGGCAGCATGGTATTCGTAAAATGCTTTTCTTTGCTCATCCATCGCATCGTTGCCATCCCATGCTTCTGGCACGAGCATCATCATTACGTGTGGCAATGAGCGACCTGATAGATAAAGTAATTCGATAACGTTATCTAACTGAGCTGAATCTGAATTTCCTGCATCGCAGATTGGCAAAATCAAATCCATTTCTTCTTTCGTGAAAAACTCAGAAACGAATGATTTTTCTCCAGCACGAATCCAGTTTACGTTTCCTTTTACCGTATTGATTTCACCATTGTGAGCAATAAAGCGAAATGGTTGAGCCAATTTCCAAGAAGGGAATGTATTCGTTGAGAAACGAGAGTGAATTACTGCAAAGGCAGACGTCACGGCTTCGTTGTGCAAATCTGGAAAATAATATTTTAATTGCTCGGTAGTCAATTGCCCTTTATAAGAGATTGTTCTACATGAGAGCGAAGAAAAATAAAAATGTTCTTTTGCCCCAACAACTGCCTCACGAATAATACGAGAAGCATATTGGCGGAGAATATATAATTTACGCTCAAAATCAATTTCTTCAGTAATATCAACTGGGCGTTTGATGAACACTTGTTCTACATTTGGCTCAACCGAAGCCGAACCTTCGCCCAAAATATCACCTTTAGTTGTAACAACACGATAGCCGAGTAGCTCTAAACCCAATTTTTCAATTTTACGGTTTAAAATAGAACGACATTCTTCACGCTCGGTTTTATCCATCGGGAAGAAAATCATACCTACGCCATACTCGCCCACAGCAGGCAGATGAAAGTTGAGTTTATTACATTCATCTAAGAAAAACTCGTGAGGGATTTGGAGTAAAATACCCGCACCGTCACCAGTATTGGGGTCGCAACCACATGCACCACGGTGGTCCATGCGTTCGAGCATTTTAATCGCATCGGCTACAATTCCATGCGACTTGCGTCCTTTCAAATGAGCCCTAAAGCCAATTCCACAAGCATCATGCTCAAATTCTGAGCGATATAGGCCTTGTTGTTGCTCTGTAACCTGTTCAGTTTCAGTCATCGTACTAATATAATAGTGATTGGAAATTGTACCAACACGGAAGGCTATTCCGAGTGTGATTTTGTTGTATTAAATGTATAAATCATCGACCTATATAATCTTTTGTAACGTATATGTAAGACGTAGGTTTATGATAAATACTTTGCAATATAATACCAAATATATTTGGCATAACAACATTTAAACCAAATTTTCTTTCATCAATAAAAAATACTTGTTTTAGCAACAAATATTATGAGAAAAATACAACGTATAGTGCAATTATTGGTTCTTATATAAGTAATAGTCACTAAAAAGTGTCTTTTAGGTTTTGTGTGTGCTTGGGGCAAATTATTGGCTATTAAGTTATTAGGCAAGCAGAGTAATATTGTATATTTTTTAGATTCAAAAATTTTACTTGTGGAAGAATTTATATAATTATTAGAAGAGATTTGCGATAAATTGGTGTTAAATTATTGATAGTCAATATATTATGTTTATTTTTGTGCTTCACCATCAAAATCAGTTATGATTATTCAAAAAAGTAAATTATTCACAACACTACTTTTAATCTTTTCTTTTCAATTATTATCTGCCGCTTCATTCGATAGATACTTCCCAAAACTAATCAAGTTTGAAGGCCTTGGCTACGGAATTCACCAGCCAGTATGGGGGAAGAAATCATTTACAAAAAACGAAGCATATTCGATTTATAAAAAGCATTACTGGGACAAATACAACGCTTCGATGTTTAAAAGTCAAGGTGTAGCCGAAGTGCTAATTGACCAACTAATCAATGCTGGTGTTGGAAGAGAATGTGTCAATATTAAAGCTTTTGAGGCGGTCATTGGTGTTAAACAAGATGGCTATTTGTCAGTTAACGATATCAAAAAAGCAAATAGTTTTAAATCTCCAGAAGAAATCATCAATCCGTTTGTTAATTATCGTTTATATTATTATAATGGTATGGCAAACGCAAAAAAATATAGAGGTTGGACAACTCGTGCCAAGAGTTTTTATCTTAGAACCAAGAAGGGGAATTTATTGGCTGACTATCTAATTTTACCAAAAATGTTGATGAAAAAAGCTGTTCCAAATATTTCTGAATATGAAGCCGAAGAAGTTTTAGTAACCAATGAATAAAATCTGAGAGCTTATAAATACTATCAGTCATAGACTTTACGTTTTAATGATTGATAGTATTTTTTTGTTTTAGCAAAAATGTTGCCACCATAAAATCTAATTTATAGCTAACCTATCACTCGTAAATAAATTTGTCAATAAACTACTGATAATAAGCCTATTACTAACTTCTACTTTTTTAAGCCTCAATTTTACTATTAAGCGGTATTGTTTTTGCTGTTGAAGATACTGTCTGGAAAAATATATTACGATGATCCTCAGAAAAATTATCCTTAGCTTGCTGGTAATCAGCTTGTTATCTACTATTTGTGTAGTTTATGTAAATCAAGCCGCTTCGTTTAATAAGTATGCTCCTAAATTGCTTAAATTTGAGGGCGAAGGCTACGGCATTCATAAGCCTATTTGGGGCGAGAAAATCTTTACGAAAGAAGAGGCTCTGTACATTCATCGACATCATTATTGGAATCGGTTTTTGGGAAATTATTTTGAAAGCCAAGAGGTTGCCGAAGTCTTGATTGACCACCTGATTAACGCAGGCGAAGGCAAAGAAAACCGAAATATCAAAGCTTTTGAGAAGATAATAGGGGTGCCTCAGAATGGTATTTTGACGATGAGCGATATTAAAGTGGCCAATGATTTTGAACACCCCGAAGATATTGTCAATCCTTATGTTGAATATCGTTTACGTTATTACCGCTCACGAAAAGATGCGAAAGTAAATAAAGGTTGGTTTAAGCGTGCAAAATCATTCTATATGAAAGAATCTGACCGTGAAGAAGAGGATAATATTGTGGAGGATTATATTGTTGTGCCAAAAAATCAACAGCACAATATTGTCGAAGATATTCAATAATACACAAGTCTTACCCGATAAACTCTTCCATAGAAAAGCCTCCTGAATAATTAAAATTCAAAACCCTTCTCTTTGAAAAAAGTGAAGGGTTAAAGAGGGAAAAACTTACACAAGCTCGTTTAAATTGAAATCTGTATCTATAAGTTGTTCGTTGGTGGGCGAAATTCTGGACGCCAGTAACTTACGAGCATTCAAATGTTCGGCGGCTTTATTGAGTGAATCCACGGCAATCAATTCCTCATTTTTGAAATAATATACTGAAAATTTTTCCGAATTGATATCGCCGCGTAGGATATATCTATCGAATCCTGTCGAAATGCCTGCCATTTGTAATTTTAGATTGTATTGAAATGTCCAAAACCACGGGACAGCATTATAACGCTCTGATTTACCCAAAATATGATTGACTGCAACTTTTGCTTGGTCAACGGCATTCTGAACCGATTCGAGGCGAATATTTTTTTGTGCAAAAATATTGAAGTGATTCGCACAGTCGCCGATGGCATAAATATTCGAGATGGAAGTTTGTTGAAACGCATTAACCAAAATGCCATTTTCACATTCGATGCCAGCCTCTGAAGCCAAACTCATTTCTGGAATTACACCAATACCTGCCAAAATCAAATCGGCTTCGATTGTTTTACCACATTTAGTAGTGATATTTTTCTCTTGAATGGAATCTGTAAAGGTATTTAATAATATTTCTACGCCATTTTGCAGGTGTGTTTCTTGGAAAACCTCTGAAATAACAGCAGGTAAAACTCTTTCCATTAAACGACTTTGTGCTTCTATTACACTTACTTTTTTGCCTTTTTCTTGTGCTAAAGCG
>JAIYBU010000197.1 GCA_027488335.1 Cytophagaceae bacterium | reverse complement strand
CAATTCTTTCAGCAAAAAGGTATATTAGCAAAAACAGTCTTATTCCAAAGTTTGTCCATGTTTATAATGGTTAAATATGACAGTTTCAATAAAGCATTGTCAGACGTAAAATCGGTCCGCCGAAGCGGCCCCTTTAGTTTTGGTTAACTTTCTGATTTGGCGGTGATACGCCTCAATGGTATTTATGGTGTCAATTATTTTCCTGATGGGGGGAGAATACTGAAAAATTCTCCCAATTATTGACCCAACCTTCTACCGATTTTGGATAAATTTTGCTCCATTTTTCTGATAAAACTAACATATTTGCTTCACCCACGACACGGGTAGGAGCTTGATAAACTGCCGCTTCGGCGGTCCGATTTTAAATCTACGATAAATCCCTTGAGACATTTGTCTGGAATAAAGCGTAAAGAGTTTCTAATTTGATACACAACACAGAGCTTGGTAGCAAATTTACTTCGCTCCGTCCATCAAACTCTGTGTACCTTTTGCCATATTCAATTTCCTGAATTTTGCATTTTCAATTTTTAGAACAACCGCATTTGGCCATTTATTATTGGTATAAAAACGTTGCCCATTCACCGCACTGATGACCAAACCAATGGGTGTAGGCGATACGTATGTTTTTGCATCAAAATCTTTTTTATACTCTACGAGTTCGCCTTTATAGCCTAAAATACTGACTTTTGTTTTTTCATTCCCTTCAATGTGAGTTAGTACAAAGGCTTTTCTATCGCCATATTTCCAATCATCGGGGCTACTTCGGGTAACAGTGGCATAGAGGTATTTTTCATCATTTGATTGGGTGTACCAGACGTTTTCTTCTCGAATAACGGGTAATGGTTTTACTTGATAGATGGCTTCAGAATTAGCGAAATTCCACAAAGCCACTTCTCGCAAAATAGCTTCCTGCTCTATTTGAATTTCCCCATCAGGTTTAGGTCCGATATTTATCAAGAAATTTCCACCCTTTGCTCTGATTTCAGTTAGCATATTGATGACTTGAGTACCCGATTTGTGTGGGTCGTTGGTTGGTTTATAGCCCCAATCTGTTCCCATGGTATAGCATGCTTCCCACGGGCGTGGTAGTGGCTCATTTGGAGTGTTTTGCTCGGGTGTCTTCATTAAATCACGGGTAATAACCAAATCTGAGTTTAAACTCCAAGCATATTCACGAAGCCCATCGCCTGGGCCGTCAATGAACAGAATGTCAATTTTGCCGTAATTGGTAAACAGCTCTTTCAATTGTTTTTTATCGTATTCCATTAAACCTGCATTGTTGGCTGGATAATGCTGTGGATGCTGTAAGCGACCCATCGGAATTTTGTTTTGATAAAAATATTGAAAATCTTCGGGCGAAAAATAAAAGCCAATCGCAATACCTTCTTTGCGAAATGCCTCTACAATTTCTTTAGTAATATCTCTTTTAAAAGGCGTGTTCATCACATTGAAAGCAGTCGTTTTAGTATCCCACATACAAAATCCTGAATGATGTTTAGTGGTAAATACCACGTACTTCATGCCTGCCAACTTAGCCAGTTTTGCCCACGAAGTAGGGTTGAATTTTTCGGGATTGAAATGTTTGGGTAATTCCGAAAAATATTTCTCGGCGTATTCATCAGAAGCACCTGCCAATGAATGACTGATAACTGCCCCCAGTGAACCGTCTACATTCCAGTGAATAAACATACCAAAACCTAAGTCTTGAAACCAGTTCACTCGGTCGGGTTTATTGGTAATTTGGGGTGTTTGTGCTTGTAAAAAGCTTGATAAACAAAAGCCTATAAGAAGAATTATTACTTTTTTCATTTTTCAGTTAAGATAGCACCCATACAAAGTGCTTATTTAGCGAATATTTGAGGGTTGTTTATTGTATTATTTCTTTTGTACAAAATAGTTATTTATCTAATTTTTTGGGTAAAACTTTAATAATTGTTGTATGTTCAACTTCTGATAAACCCGAAATTAGGCTATAATTCATTCTAAAATAGGTACACATTTGAAGGTGTTTGAGGTTTTTCAAAAAGTCCATCTGCCAGTAGAGTTACCAACTTTTTAAAGAACTTGTTATAAAAGTTATTCCTATAATTGCCAGCAACAGTAACGGAATGAATAATTTTATAATTAAGCTTTTCATGTTTTTCTTTATTATATTCAATTATTTCTTAACCTCATCAAGGTAAATGAATGTTTCGTAGGGGTTGCCAATTGATAGGCTTTTAACCTTAATTCTTGCAAATTTTTTTTGATAGTTTCCTCGTTGGGTTTTAAAGTGATATACTTATCAAATTGTGTTTTATAATACGACCCATTACTCAATCTCTGATACAGCGTTTCAAACCTTTCTTTCAAAAATATCTCCACACTTTGTAAATCCTCTGGGTTCTTACAATCCTTTAAATGGCCTATTTCGACCCATTTTATTGTTCGTAAATTCGCCTCATTTTTCCACATTTCTTTCAATATCCCTCTGACTACCATTGATTGTTTATATTGTGGTGTATTTTTGTAAAGAGCTAAGTTGATACCTTCTTTTAATTGTTGAGAAGAAAAAGTATTAATGACCTCATCGTCAATTTTTAACTGATAGTTGCCTTCTTTTAAGCCCGAAACCTTCAGGTCTTCGACATTTAACTCTTGCATAAAAGGTACTAAATCTAATGCCTGTTGCTGATTATCTTCTATTGGGAAAGGCAAAGCATTTTCTATCACTTGAAAGATAAATTTGTTACCATCTTTGGTTAAATTTTCCACTTGGCAGTTGTGGCCAGTATTCGATGGTTTCTTACTTCTTGCATCAATTATAATACGACTGACATCCTGCGGGTGATTTGTTGATTTTAAGAACTGATAAGCCATAATCAAATGCCCCACTGCTCCAGGATGCACTCTGTCATTACCTATTATCGTAGCCGTTGAGTCTTTCACCTGCAATATTGTATTGATGGAGTTCAAGAGATTCCAGTAATCAACGAATGGAAGATTATATTTTTGGCCTAATTTCTCTGTGTATTCAGCACACTGCTTCAAGGCATCATTTACTCCATAGTTGTTGGGCGTTTTTAAGACTGCGGTTTGGTCATAAATAGTAGGTTTTTGTAGAATCACTTTTATATTTTTTGACAAAAACACTTTAATTATACTATCTAAGTTAGTTTTGTAAACTTCCAAAGCTTTTGCTCTCTGGCTAAGTGTATCGGCATTATTAGTAGGTAAAGCTCCATAAAGCGAGCGTTTTACGTCATTCATGCCTATCATTAATACAACAAGAGTTGGCTTGTGGATGAGAATATCATCCTCCATTCGATTCAGGATACCGCCAGTCACATCACCTGAAATACCACAGTTAAAAAATTGAATAGGGACTTTAGGAAAACGTGTAACGTAATATTGGAAAATATTGTGGTGAAATTCGCCATTATTAGTAATGCTATTCCCAACAAAAGCTACTCGGTCGCCTCTTTGAAAGAGCGTATTTTGAGCAATACTATTTAAACTCAATAAAAGGAACAAACAGATAATCTTGATTTTCATGGTAAATCACAGGTATTTTTTTAAAACTTGCATCGTTTTTATTTGTCTTTTTTCTACCAGCTTTTTTGCTTTTAAAGCTTTCTTTTTTTGCCATTGCTGCATTTTTGCCATTGCTAAAACAGTAGGTAAAATCCCTTCGATTTCTTGCTCCGCATCCAAATTAAGAAGCCAATCATCTAATCCAATATCTCGCCACATGATGCCTTTGCTGGTTTGCTCAGCATAGCGACAAACAACATTCTTCTAAATTCGATATTTTGATTTTTTTCAACCAAAACCCTGTTAAAAACTATTTTCAATTAAATCTTAAAAAAGCACAAATTATTTACACAAAAATACAAAGTATCCGAATCATGTATTGTTGAAATATTATGGAATAGTGGTGAAATATTATCAAAATAAGGAAAATGTAGGCAATACAAGTTTATTTAATAACCACCAAATAAGCCTTCAAGGGAGTGTTTATTTACCCTTTTGGTTTGTGTTGAAAATTTTACTTAGCTAATTTTAATAGCTCCTCTTGACTCAAAGCCCTACTAAATACAGCCAAACCACCGATTTGCCCTTTGAAAAAATTACCCATGCCACTTTTTAACAGCACTGCTCCGACTGTAAAATCAGAGCCATTATTACCCATCCCGTAAGGAAAACGATAAGGGTTTTTAACTTGTACTAAGCCATTGGGATAGCCATCAAAACCTTTGGTATTGTTGATTAATTCGGGTTCTCGCTTTTCAAAAACGCCGTTCAGATACGATTTGATGTCTTTCCCATCATAGGTAAACGCCACACAAACCCACTGATTGGCAGGAACTTCTTGTTTACTTGCTGAATAATCTACTGAATATGGAAATGGCGGCGTTGGTTTGCCTGTTTGGGATATATGCCCACAGACTTGATTTTTACCGTTGTAATGAGGCAATGAGACAAACAAACCATATTGCCTTTTACCACCGTCTTGGTATTCGTTCCACATACCGCCGACAAAACCCGTTTGTTCGCCCGTCCATTTTACCCAAGCTACCACTGTCACGCCCTGCTTATTTCCATAAATATTGAGTTTCCCGACTTCCGAATTTGGCAATGATAAAAAGGCTTTATTACCAAATTGGGTAGAATAACCCGAAAGTGGTCCTTCAGCTATGCGGGGCAACGTTCCATTTTGCTCTTTTAAAGCAAACGCTCCTTGTCCAAAAGCTGTTCTCGCCTCTCCTTCGGCTTCTTTAAAGTCCCAAAGAGCTACTAAATTTCGGGTCGCTTTGAGTTGATTGATTCGACTATTTGAGAATTCTCTGCTGTCTAACTCCGCTACTAATTGTGCCATCATGCCCATTCCAAATTGAAGAATGGCACCTTTGGTTTTTCGTTGAAAAGGCTCACCTCCTTCTTTCATATTTGAATGTGCGACTGCCGTTAAAAAACCATCGGGCGTTAATCTATCATACAAAGCATTAAGTGCTTTTTGGGCAGAAATTCCTGCTTCTTTACCCAGCCATCCTCTCCGTACTCCTATTGCCATAGCCGCTCCGATACCAGCCGTTCCCGAGGTTTCAGGTGCGGTTTGAATATCATCGGCAAATACCCGCCAAAGACCTTCTTCGGTTTGAAATTGAATTAAATATCGGGCAGTACGCTGTAATTCAACTATCAAATCAGCAGGCGGATTGGGTAAAATATCAAGGCTTTTTGCAAGTCCAAGAAAATACCAAGCTACACCTCTTGACCAAAGTTTATAGGTTCGTTGTGGATTGCCATTTTTATAATGCCGAAGCCAAATAGCACCATTTTCATCCATTAATCTATCTCTTCGTAACCGTAATTGAAGGATTGATTTTTCAGCCAAGTCAGGGCGATTGAGTTGTTTCGCCAAAACTGCCAAAGGCCAGCCGACGGTATAATTTCCTTCGGCGGCGGTTTGCGTTCCATCAATGATACCTCCTTCTGAATCTTCCTTTTTTTGCCAAAAAGCCAATGCTTTTTCTATTTCTGGATGCTTGAGGTTTTTCAAAGCCAGTTGTGCAATACACAGGGTAGCTTCAATGCTACCATCCATTACAGGGGCTTTGCCCTGCTCAAAAATGAGTTTCAGATGGTCATCTAATGCTTTTTGATAGTTATTATTTGCTGTAAAATTATTGGAGAGTGCGGCCAAACCATCCAAAACGCAGCCTTCCTGCCAACCAAAATTGGTTAAACTACTCCGAGAAGCCATTTGGTTTAAAAAGGCTTGTTTGGGTAATGATTTCTTTTCGACATTCAATAAGTGTGGATAAAATGATGGTGGTATTGCAGGTGATGGCATAAAAAAGGTAACAGGATTGCCTTTACCCCTACATAATATCTTGATACCATCGTTTAAAACTGTTTTTAGGTTTTCGTTAGGAATTTGAAATTCAATGATTTGGAACGATGCTGAAATTGATAAATCCATCGTTCCGATGAGTTTATCATCCACACCCAACACTTCAAGGTACTGAAATGTCCTTTGTCCCGAAACCAAACAAAGCCTAAAACGAGGAGTTTTACCCAACGATTTAGCCTTTACACCTTGCCATTTTAAGAATAAATAACTGGTAGAATCATCGGTTTGAATAGAGATACTCTTAAAAGGAATATGAATATTGCTCAAACCTTGAAAATCTTTGGTTATGCCTGTGCCACTTATTGTTGGGAGGAGGTATTGAGCGTGGTTTTCTTGGGCAAGCAAATGAAAACAAGCCAGCCAAAAACATAAAAACAAAACACTGATTTTCATTTTCATTAATTTATTCATTTAACCAATGCCATCGCACACCAAATCATGGGGGCTTGTCCGTGCAAATCCCCTGTGATGCGTTTGCGGTCGAGGTAATATTGGCGGTCGTTTTTCTTATTAGTACCTTCACATATTTCACGCAAATCATTGTTTTCATCCAAATAACCACATAATGCAATCCATGCTTTTCGGGCCGCTTGCCCATACGTTTTTTCATCTAACCAACCCTTTTTTACACCTGTGATGAAGGCAAAAGTGAACATAGCCGTGCCCGAAGTTTCAGCCCAAGCCGTAGGGTCATCGAGCAGTTGATGCCACATACCGTTTTTGTCTTGGTATTTTAAGAGCGTCTTCATCATATCCTTATAGCCTTGCATGATACGAGGACGATAGATGTTATCTTTGGGTAAAATGCTTAGCAATTCAGCCATGCCCGCCGCTAACCAGCCGTCGCCGCGTCCCCAATAAAAAGGTACGTCGTTGGCGTGGTAAAACAAGCCATTAGGCGTTTGTAGCGTATCCAAATAAGCAATCATTTCACGGGCAGTACGGTCAATGTATTTGTAGTCATTGGTAGCTCGATAGGCTTGCGATTGTAGGGCGGTTATCATATACATATCATCCATCCAAAAACGAGTATGCCAACTATACCCTTTGGCGTATCTATCTCTTATTTCTAAAGGCAATTGGGCATATTCTTCGAGCGAAAGCGTCTTAAATTGCTCATCAGCGGGTATTAAACCAATTTTTAAAAATCGTTCATCTTTAGTTTGATTATATACTTCCAAAGGAATAATGCCGATAACGGCACGGTCAACATCTTTGGCATAGGGAATCAAATGGGCTTCTTTATTGAGCAAAAGTTCGGCTCTTTTTATCAGCTTCTGCGATAAGTCTTCATCGCTCGTTAATTTGGCAAAAGCCAATGCTCCGTACCATGCACAGGCATCAGGATAAGTGATTTCTGTAGGTGGTGTTGCCTTAAAAGCCCCGAAAGTGCTATGTGGACGAGCCATAAAGCGTTCCGATAAGCGTTTACCAATATCTATTGGATTAGCATTTTTAGGAAAATTTTCAAACGAGGCTATTTTATTAGGCTTGTTGTTTTGAGCACAAACAGTTAAAGTTAGCCAAACACTTAGAAAAAGTGTGTAAAAGCTATATTGATTCATGATTTATTCCAATTAAGTCAAAAATTTCAAATTACTAAAGTAGTGATTAGTCTTATTATAAGACTCAAATGACACAAAAATGAAGACCTTTTAAAATGATTGATATGGTATCAATCCAAGTCCAAATAAAGTACTTTTTAGTTTAACTGGAAAATCAAGTTTCTCAAAACACAACTATATACAATTAATCATGTTCGTCATAGATGAACGACTGACGATATAAGATTAATTACACCGTCAGTCGAGATTGAAGAATTTAATTGAACATAAAGATATTTTAAGAATCTTTACATTTAGTACCAAATACCCTTTTTGTAAGCTTATTCAGTCTTCTTAGGCTTTAAAATTAGTTAAATCTATTTGCCAAATTTAAAAAATTACACTATTGCAGATGTTGTTAAATTAAATTTTATCAAATCTTTTAATTTTAATCTTTAGAAGGATAAGCCCTGCATTTAATTTTTGAACTTGTCTAACATTAATTAAAGATTTACTTTTCTTACAAAACATATAGCCATCGCTATAATATTAAGACATAGCCAATTATTAGCTTTAGTTTCATACCTCACTAATAATGCTTT
>JAIYBU010000129.1 GCA_027488335.1 Cytophagaceae bacterium | reverse complement strand
ATATTTTTTTATTAATTGCATAATGTTTTTAAAAAATTTATTTATATTCTAATTATAGATAAATAAATAATTAATCATTTAAAAGTTTTGTGTTAAATTTGGACAAATTCGATTTAAATAAAATTTAAATATAGAGTGATGATAAAAATATCAACTCCAGGGCGTATCTGTCTTTTTGGCGAGCATCAAGATTATCTTGGGCTACCCGTTATTGCTGCGGCAATTTCTCGAAGAGTCGATATGTCGGGCGAGCATCGTGCTGACAAACAAATAGTCATTCATTTACCTGATATTGACTCAGAATTGCTAATGGAGGTTTCTGCTACCAGAATGCCGTATGAGCAGAAAAGAGATTATTTCAGAAGTGGTTATAATGTGTTGATTGATAGAGGCTTAAGTTTTTCAAAAGGTTTGGAATGTACTGTCAAGGGCAATATTCCTATCAATTCAGGTACTTCGAGTTCATCAGCATTATTAGTAACTTGGATTCATTTTTTATCGAAAATGGCCGATATTCCGCACGAATTTACATCGAAAGAATTGGGAGAAATGGCTTATCAAGCCGAAGTTGTAGAATTTGGCGAACCTGGTGGAATGATGGACCATCTTTCTACCGCTATCGGCAATGCAGTATATTTAGAATTCGACCCAAAAACAACTGCCGAAGCCATCGAACCTAAACTTGGTAGCTTTGTTTTGGCTGATTCATGCGAACCAAAAGATACAATTGGGGTCTTAAAACGAGCAAAATTTGCCCGTTTAGAACTTATTGAGAAAATAAAAGAGCAATCGCCCGATTTTTCTTTGCATACGTTTGATTCTGCTCAGAAAGAATCATTAAAAGCGTTTTTAAGCGGAGATGAGTATACTTTATTACTTGGAACGCTCCGTAATAGAGATATTTTGAGAGAAGCCTTAGAGCTTTTCAAAACAGATAAAATGACCGATGAAATTTTGGGAAATTTACTGCTTGAACACCACACGATTTTGAGAGATGTACTGGAGATTTCCACGCCAAAAATTGAACGAATGCTTGATGCAGCCATCAATGCTGGTGCTTTAGGTGGAAAAATTAATGGCTCGGGTGGGGGAGGATGTATGTTTGTCTATGCCCCAAATAACCCCGAAAAAGTAGCCGAAGCGATTGAAAGAGTAGGCGGTAAAAGCTATGTAATCAGAATTGATGAAGGAACGAAAATAGTTGAGAATTAATAATGGAGAATGTAGAATTATGGTTGTTTAATTTGTTGGTATTCAATATTTTATAAAATCATAATTCTATATCGCTTGAGAGACTCCGTCTTAATTCTCAATTCTATTGCTACACTTCATCAAATAAATGTTCTAAGACAAACGAAAAAGTGCCTAAAAAACCTGCTGACTCGTCGAGTTGAGAGGTATTGACCGATAGTTTGGTTTTAAATTCGCTCAAGCAATATTTATTGATTGCCTGCTCAATCGGAATCGTGATGAATTTATCTGCTTTGGCCAGAAGCCCATCAACTAAAATTAATTCGGGATTGAATAAATGCACGGCAATCGACAGAGCTTTGCCCAGTTCTGTGCCGATTTCGTTGAGTAAATCAATGCAAAGCTCATCGCCCGAATGAGTAGCAGCAATAATCATGTCTTCATCGACTGATTCAATATCGCCTTTAGCCAACTGAATAATCTTTGAAACTCGACCATTCTGTAACTCTTCTTTTACTCGCTTAATAAGCACTTGTGCGGTTGCGACTGTCTCTAAACAACCAATTTTTCCGCACGAACAAAGTTCGCCTGCCCCACGTACTTGTATGTGTCCGAGTTCGCCCGTAAATCCAGAAGTGCCGTTGAAAACTTCACCATTAATCAAAATTCCTAAGCCAACACCCCAGTCGATATTGATGGCCAGTACATTGTTAAAGTCATGGGCTAATCCGAAACGTTTTTCACCCAAAGCAATGGCTTTTGCATCGTTTAGCGTGCAAGAAGGCACATGGAAATACTCACTCATCAGGATATTAATGGCTTTACCTTCGCTGGTCGGATAAGAAAAATTATTCCCCGTTTCTTTATCAATCAAACCTGGCATACAAATTCCAATACCTAAGATTTTTTCGGTATTGAAGCCTTCTTTTTTTAGAAATTCGATGGAGTTTTCTAATATAAATGTGCCATAGGCAGCATTATTTTCGATTTGTAGCTTAAATTTTTTCTTGGCACAAACTTCATTTTTAAGATTATATATAATAACTGTACTGTCAAACTTATTGATGAGCCAAGTCAGAATATAGCCATGATTGGCATTAAGACCATAAAGTACAGGTTTTCTTCCTGACTTTGAATTTCCCGTTCCGACTTCGGCAATCCAACCTTCTTGCATTAATTCAATGAAAAGCACATTGACCGACGGTGGACTTGAATGCAGTATTCTACTTAAATCAATGATGGTATTTGGGCCGTTGAGGTATAATTCCTTTAAAAGTTGTTGTTTTAACTTATTTTTTTTTATTTCTACGACTGATTCTTTTGCTTCAAGCATACTTACAAAAAGTTTTTATTTAACAAAGATATATCTTTTTTAAGAATACTTATAACTAAAATAATATTTGTTAAAATTGATTATTTGAAAAATATTTTTTTCAAATAAATTTGTTTTATGCCCTTTAAACATGATAATAAACTCACAAACTTTTGCTAAATTGCTTCATCAATAAACTAACTCTACCTTATTTTATACACATGAAAAAAATCATTGTTTTACTTCTTTTTAGTTCATTTTCGGCCTTTTCACAAGACAGCGATTCGCTCGTTATCCGAAAAATTTATAATGAAATTCTCTCAAAAGGAGAAGCTTATAAAACACTTACATATTTGAGTAAAAAAATAGGGCCGAGACTCAGCGGTTCGGATGGGGCGGCGAAAGCCGTTCAATATACCAAAAAAGTCATGGAAGAATATGGCTTTGAACGAGTTTTCTTGCAAGATGTAATGGTACCTCATTGGGTACGTGGTCAGAAAGAAACGGCTTTTATAGAGGTAGGTAAACAAAAAATCAATGTGCCAATTGCAGCATTAGGTGGTTCAATAGCTACACCCGCAACAGGAATCAAGGCTGAAGTGATTGAAGTGAAGAATTTTGAAGAATTGGAAGCACTCGGAACGGAGAAAGTTAAGGGCAAAATTGTGCTTTTTAATCGCCCAATGGACCCTACAAAAGTGAATACTTTTGACGCTTATAGTGGAGCGGTAAATCAACGTGGAGGTGGTGCTTCACAAGCGGCTAAATACGGTGCAGTTGGAGCAATTGTGCGTTCGATGACCACGCTACAAGATGACAATCCGCACACAGGTGGCATGCGTTATGCCACGGGCGTACCGATGATTCCGACGGCAGCGATTAGCACCAATGGTGCAAATTTGTTGAGTAAGATGCTGAAAGAAAACCCAAAGTTACAGTTTTATTTCAAGCAAAATTGTGAGTCATTACCTGATGCTCCCTCGCATAATGTGGTGGGTGAAATCAAAGGAACTGAAAAACCAGAAGAAATAATTGTGGTTGGTGGACACCTCGACTCGTGGGATTTGGCCGAAGGAGCTCAAGACGACGGGGCGGGTTGTGTGCAATCAATCGAAGTTTTGCGTGCTTTGAAGGCTTTGGGCATTAAACCAAAACGCACAATTAGAGTGGTGATGTTTATGAATGAAGAAAACGGACTTCGTGGTGGAACAAAGTATGCTGATTTAGCGAAACAAAACAACGAAAAGCATATTGCGGCCATTGAATCAGATAATGGTGGATTTACGCCAAGAGGTTTTGGAATGGTCGGAACGGATGCTCAAATAGCCAAAGTTACGGTTTATAAAAACTTGCTTTCGGCTTATGATTTAAAAGAAATTGGTCGTGGTGGCGGCGGTGCAGATATTGGCCCTTTAGGTCAGCAAGGTACTTTATTGATTGGTTTTAAGCCCGATTCTCAACGCTATTTCGATTTTCATCACGCAAAAACCGATACGCTCGAAGCTGTCAATGAGCGTGAGTTAAATTTGGGAGCTGCTTCAATGGCTGCCTTGGTTTATTTGATTGATAAATATGGGCTTTGAGGAAATTATGAGTTATGAATGACCAAAATAATAATTCGTCATTCATAATTCGTAAATCTCTACATATACCCTTCAACGCCCAATCCAAATAACGCAAAGTCATATTTTACGGGGTCGATTGGGTCGAGTTGTTTAAGATTTTGAGTGAGCTCGACTGCCGTCTGCCAGTCGGGTTTCGGCCGAGTAATCAGACCGAGTTTTCGAGCAACACGCTCGACATGAACATCGCAGGGGCATACCAACTGCGATGTTTTTATTTTATTCCAAATACCAAAGTCAACTCCTTTGTTGTCTTTTCTGACCATCCAACGCAAAAACATATTGATACGCTTGCAAGAAGAGTTACGTGCTGGCGTAGCCACATGTTTGCGTGTACGTATTGGGTAATCTTCTATGCTGAAAAATACATTTTGAAAATTTTCTAAACCAATCTTAATATCTTCATCATCAAGTTTTAAGCCTACCAAAAAAGCATTCTCAAGAGTGTCATTTTTTGCGTAAAAATCTTTGAAAAACTCTATGAAATAAAGGGTGTCGGTGGCATTAAAAGTGCGATGTTTGAAGGCAAGAAAACGTTTGAGGTCAGAATCTTGATGATGTTTAATGAAATCGTAGGGAGCATTATCCATTAAACTGATAAGCTCATTGCATTTATTGATAATAGTTTTTCGCTGCCCCCACGCCAGAGTGGCGGCAATAAAACCAGTAATTTCAATGTCTTGTTTTTTGCTAAACTGATGTGGAATACTGATGGGGTCGTGCGGAATAAAGTCAGGTTGATTAAACAACTCATACTTTTCATTGAGTAAATCAATAATGATTTGCGACATTATTCTATGATTTTATCTTCTTCAAAATCCAGACAATACTATTAGAAATCCATGAAAAAACTGCCACAATTGCAGTAAACAAAAAACCAAATACAGTAATGAAAGGATATAAAACTGCAAATAAAACTGTCCAAATTTTTGACTTGGTTTGCATAAAAAGCATAAAAATGAAATGACAAATATTAATGCCCAATTACTATGTACTGTTGACAGCCGATTGTGCACTAATTACTAATTACTAATACTATAACTCAAGTCGGCTCTGATTCGTTTGTCTTTTGGCGATAATTTCTCAAAAGCTTTCGGCGAAATTTTTATCACTACATCGCCAGCCGAACTGAGCTTACCAATAACTTTCACCCAAACACTTTGGCCATTGGCTTGATTGGCAACTTTAATAAGTGTACCGACTGGAGCTGTGCGGTGTAAAGCCAAAAATTTATTGGTACTTGCCCCTGCATCAATTATTTCGGCAATGCCTTGTTCCGAAAACTTCTTACCACCTGGGGTATTCGGCACGGTGGTTGCTGTTGGCTTACTGGCTACTGGTTTATTTACAACAGATTGGTCTTTAGGCTTTTCCTTTTCTTTCTCCTTTGCTGCTACATCACCCGCAGGAGCTTGTATTTGTACTTGTATGGCCTTTGGCTTTGAAGTATCTTTTTTTGCTACTTTCGCTACTAAATTTGCTGGTTTTTCAACGACTAATACTTGATTTACTTTCAGAGCATCGTTTGTCAAACCGTTCCATTCTCTGATTTGCCAAACTTTTACGTTGTAGAGCTTGGCAACAGTAAACAGATTTTGTCCTGCAGCCACTGTGTGCGTTTTTCCTTTAAGTGGCGTTTTGGCAGGTGTTTGTTTCTTTAGGGCATCAGTTTGATTCACTTTTTCGCTCGTTGACGTTGTTTCTTTCGGCGTAGCTTCTGGTACATCAACTATTTCGATACCGTTTTCATCAACATTTTTTATATCGTTTTTGGCGGTAGATAGGGTGAAAACCTCAAGAACTGGAGCTTTTTTTGCAACATTTTTGTCTTTTATGGGTATTTCAATTACTTGTTCGGGAGCAATTTTTACGCCTTTTTTGAATGAAGTATTAGCTGTCAAAAATTCCTTTTCCGAACAATCATATCGCTTTAGAATAGAATAAAGTGTTTCGCCTTTTTCAACTTTATGTTGAACCAAAACTCTTCCGTTTCTTTTCTCTACTCCAAGTGAGTCAACAGGGTGTGCGTAGGTGTTCGTCAGAATAAGCATCAAAGCTATTGTAGAACAAAACAATCTGAACATATAGGCGTAATTAAATTTTTATAATGCACGATGTAACAAAATAGTCGAATTTATACTTAAGATTAAAAGATTTGAAAACTTGCTTATTAAGCAACTTTCGAAATCATTTTTATTTAAGTGTAGTTCGTTTTTTTGTTATTTGTTTTAATGTTTGTGCAAATTTAATGATTCTGCGACAGATTAATGTATATATTTTTTTTTTGGTGTAAATTCGCCCCCTTCAAGCAACAAAACCTATGAAAATTCTCGGTATAATTCCAGCAAGATTCGCTTCGAGTCGCTTTCCAGGAAAGCCATTGGCTGATATTGGCGGAAAAAGCATGATTCAGCGAGTGTATGAGCAAGCTCAGAAGGCAAAAAGCCTGAGTAAAGTTGTAGTAGCTACTGACGACCCTCGGATTCTTGACCATGTGATAGCTTTCGGAGGTGATGCCTACATGACCGCCGAAAACCATCCAAGTGGTACCGACCGTTGTTTTGAGGCTCTGCAAAAGGCAGGTGGAAGTAGTAAGTATGACTACATTATCAATATTCAAGGCGATGAACCTTTCATTGACCCCGAAACCATTGAGCAAATGACGAAATTGCTCGATTTTAAGACTGAAATTGCCACGGCTGTCAAGAAAATAAGCGATTATGAAACACTTTTCGACCCAAATGTGGTGAAAGCTGTTCTTACGATGCGGAAACAATGCTTGTACTTTAGTCGCCAAACGGTGCCTTACGTACGTGGCCACGAACCCGAAACTTGGCTCGAACATGCCGATTTCTATAAACATATCGGACTTTATGCTTATCGAAATGATGTTTTAGAACAGATTTCACATTTGCCGCCTTCACCACTCGAAAACACCGAAAAACTCGAACAATTGCGTTGGCTCGGCTATGGCTATAAAATTTATGCAACGATTACTAACTACGAAAGTATTGGTGTGGATACTCCAGAAGACTTAGAGAAATTAAATAAAAGTCTTTTGTAGAGCAGGTTTGTAAGCTGTCAAATATACCCAATAGACAGGTTACAAATTGGTCCTGTATATTTATTTTAGAAAGTCGGCAGGCAACAAAAAACATAAAATTTCGTTAGAGTTAAAAATTTAAAAGTCCTACTTACTTTATATTAAGCTCCCCTTTAGGACGGTTCGACGATTCGACGGGGTGCGGTTAAAACAAAATCTTATGCGATACAACATTCTTTGGGCCGATGATGAAATAGATTTATTAAAACCATATATTATTTTCCTGCAAGCTAAAGGCTACGACGTTACGCCTGTGCCAAGCGGAGCTGATGCACTTGATAAAGTGGAATCTGAGCGATTTGATGTAGTATTTTTGGATGAAATGATGCCAGGAATGACAGGCTTGGAGACACTGTCAAAGATTAAGGTTTTGAAGCCAAACTTGCCAGTAGTAATGATTACGAAGTCGGAAGAAGAGCGAATCATGGAAGATGCCATTGGCTCGCAAATTGCCGATTATTTGATAAAACCAATCAATCCGAACCAAATTTTACTTTCTGTTAAGAAGATATTGGATAACAAACGTTTGATTTCGGAGAAAACCAATTTGGGTTATCAGCAAGATTTTAGAAACTTAGCCATGCAGTATAACGACCGAATCGGACATGAAGAATGGTCGGAAATATATAAAAAATTGATTTTCTGGGAGCTTCAACTCGACAAATCGGAAGATAAAAGCATGGAAGAGGTTTTTGGTATGCAAAAAGCCGAAGCTAACTCAAATTTCTGCAAGTTTGTTGAGGAAAACTACGAAGAGTGGCTCTCTGACCCTAAAGCTGATAAGCCTTTACTTTCGCATCAGTTGATGAAAAATAAGGTTTTTCCTTTAGTGAAAAACGATTCTCCACTTTTCTTTTTGTTGATTGATAACCTTCGCTACGACCAATGGAAAGTAATCGAAGAAGTAATATCCGATTATTTTAATGTAGAAGAAGAAAGCGATTATTATGCGATTTTGCCAACAGCTACTTCGTATGCTCGAAATGCGATTTTTTCGGGAATGATGCCTTCGGATATGGCAAAATATCACCCCGATTTGTGGGTAAATGATGAAGGCGAAAACGAAGATGCCTTGAATAATAATGAAGCCGAGTTTTTGAAACGACAAATTGAGAAAAGTCGCCAAAATATTAGTTTTTCGTACCATAAAGTCTTGAATACAGCACAAGGTAAAAGTCTGGTTGATAACTTTAATAATTTGTTGAAAAACCAACTCGTGGCTATAGTATATAATTTTGTGGATATGCTTTCGCATTCTCGTACCGAAATGGGTATGATTAAAGAACTCGCACCCGATGAGTCGGCGTATCGTTCACTCACAAAATCGTGGCTCGAACACTCACCTTTATTGGATTTATTAAAGAAAATTTCGGAGAAAAAAGGACGTTTGGTCATTACGACTGACCATGGAATGATAAAAGTAAAACACCCAAAACGTATTGTTGGCGATAGAAACGTAAATACTAATTTGCGTTATAAACAAGGGAAAAACTTGAATTTGGACGATAAAAATGACCATATTTTAGTAGTACGTAAGCCCGAAACTTTTATGCTACCCAAACCAAATATTTCGACGGCCTATTTCTTCACGATGGAAGATTATTTCTTTGCTTACCCGAACAATTATAACCATTATGTGAGCCATTATCGAGATACTTTCCAACACGGCGGCATTTCAATCGAAGAAATGATTGTGCCGTTTGTGTATCTGACAGCGAAGTAGCACAATTTTTAAAATTGTGCCAAATAATCACCCAACACAACAGAAGATGAAATCAAGAATCTACCCTTTGCTAATGTTTAATTGTTTGATTATCAGTGCGTTTGCTCAAAATAAAACCGAAAAATATCTTGAAGATAAATATTCATGGTATGTATCGTTGAATCTTGGCAACGCTGTTGGTACGTATCAAAAAATATTGAAAGATGCCAATATGAATGGTACAAAAGGTGGACTTGTGGTGGGTGGTTTAATGAATCCATATAAAAGAAGTAAGGCTTCACCTGTATTTTACGGAGCAGAATTGGGCTATCAATCAAACGGTCGTGACGAAAATTTTGTGAGCAATGCTATTGGTGAGTTTTATGTGGCAAATCATTCGTTTTGGGTAAATGGAGTAGCTCGTTATCGCCCCATTTTGTGGAGTTCAAAGCTGAACCCTTACGCTGATGCTTTCTTTGGTGCAAAACTCCTCAGAACAAGTGTTATATTGCAACAAAGTCCAGACCAGAGTGAAACTTTGGCAACTGTTAATCGAATTGTGCCGAATTATGGGGCAGGAGTGGGGCTTGGAATAAAATTATCGGGGCAACTGATAAATAAATATCTTGATATAGGATTATATTATCAGCAAGCTGATGCCACAAAGATTGTCAAGCCTAATAGTGTCGAAATTAATAGTTCCTACTTAATTTCTTATAGATAAGTATTAACCAGTACCAATCAGATAGTAGTCAAAATTGGGCTGACTGGTTTTTTGTGAAATTATAAAACCTCCGTTAATTTTTATTAGTGAAGGTTTTGTTTATAGTTTAACTCTCACAATTTCAATATCATTTTCTAAGAACTGACTTTTTGCTCGTTTTAAATCTTTGTAATTAAACACTTGTCCGTCGATTCTTACTTGTTTAATCTTCTCAAGGTCAAGCGTTTCTATCAACCAACCTTCTTCTTGAGTTTTGCTTAATGAAATGATTCCTTCTTCGGGTAAATTTTTATCGGGAGTAGCATAAAAAGCTCCAAAACCATAATTGATATCCACCGCTGGCGACCATGCGGCGTTGCCAATGGTTTGAGAAACAGTTACATAACATTGATTTTCTAAGGCTCTGGCTCTTGCTCCGATGTGTACACGGGTTGCTCCACGAATGGTTTCAGTACAACTTGGCGATAAAATAAGCGAAACCCCAGCTTCACACAAATTTTGTGAGCCAATCGGAAACTCAATATCATAGCAAATCTGAATGCCAAAACTACCCCATTCTGCCTCAAAAACTGTCAGTTGTTTGGGTGCTGAATCAATTTTCCATTCTTCATTCTCGAAGCGAGTCATAAAAAATTTATCTTGAAAGCCAATTAAGCCTTTTTCTGAAAAAACAAACGCACGATTATAGATTTTATCGCCTTCGAGTACAGGAAAACTTGGGGCAACGATAGTCACTTGATATTTTCGAGCAAGGCTACTAAATGTTTCGCAGAAATCGACTTTGAGCGTATCAAGTTCACGCACTTGCCAACGAATATCGGCACGAATTTCGTCTGAAAATAAACTCACTAATTCCATCGAACCATATTCAGGAAAAAGTAATATTTCGGCATTTTTTCGAGCTGCTTTCGCAACCCAATGTTCGGTATGGACTCGCCAATGGTCAAGGCTTTTGTGTTCGGTAATTGGGTATTGTGCCGAAGCTACTGTTGTGGTCATGATAGTTGTTTTATCCAGTAAATCATTTCTTTTTGGGTCGAATGCTTTTCTCCGATGTCAAGCCATTCAAATTTGCTTTTGAGAGAAGGTTCCTTTTGATAACCCTTTTTCGCCCAAAATTTATCTAAAGGCTGATAATCGGCAGGCTTTAATGGATGATTGTCGGGGCGAACGACCGAACAAAAACTGGTAATTTTACAAGTGTCAAAACTGCGAGCATGAGCTTCACGTTCGTCAAAAAAACGATGCCCTAAACCTAATCCACGGTAGGCGGGTAGCAAGATACTTTCTCCAAAATAAAATACATTTTTGAGGTTTACTCCTGCATTCACGAAGGGTTCTTGCACTTCGGGGGTTTCGTCTACTAAAGGAATACAGGTAGTTGCTCCAACCATTGTTGAACCATCATAGACGGCAAACAAAAAAGAATTTTCCGACTCAGCATAAACTTTTAGGTATTCTTTTTCATAATCAATACTACCTTCGTAGAGATATGGAAATGCCCTAAAAACTGTAATTCTGAGTTGTGCGAGGTCATCGAAAACAGATGCAATTGTTGTACCTGTTTTTGTAATGTATGTAAGTTTAGTCATTTTTATGAAACTAACTTAATCCAAAGTGGCAGATTGTAATAAGTAGTTACACGAGTAATTTTGCCTTCTTTTACCTCCAAAAATGCTCCAGCGGGCAAAATATATTTTTGACCGTGAGCTGCTGGTGAGTCTTCATCTCCTCTTTTATAGATGCCATTTACCACAAATTCGGCCGCCACACGGCTATTGGTAGGTTCGCCCAAAAGTACGATTTCAGTAAGTGTTTCTTCGTAGCATTCATCCATCATCTGTAAAAATGCAGTAAACAACTCAATACCGATGCGTTCTTCGCCTTGATTTGGTTGGTGCTTAATTTCAGGATGTACGAGAGCCAACATGCCTTTCCAGTCTTTATTATTAAAGCAACCGTAGTAGTTTTTTACAGTTTCTAATGCAGTCATGTAAATAAAAGATTTAAGATATTAAATAATGCACGACCTGAAATTAAATAATCGTTGTAATATGTAAAAAAATCAAGAAACTTCAGCCTCAGCCAAGACACGATAGCTATAAGCCAAGCCCATTGCTACACTATTAAAGTTATCCCCCGATTTGATTTTTTCTGCACCAAAACGCTGCAAAAAAAGATTGTTTAACGGACGTACCATCGAAGTGCCACCTGTCATAAATACAACGTCAACCTCTTCATTTTTTATCTGATTTTTATCAAGAAATTCTTGCAGATATTGCTCAATTTTATCTACGTTTTTATCAATAATATCTTCCGAAAACTCTTGAATTGAAATAGGCTCATTGATAGCGATTTCGCTTTCATTAAACTCAAAAATGGCATCATCTGACTTTGTTAAGTCGATTTTTACCTTTTCTATTTGCTTGAAAAGTACATAACCTAAATTCTGCTCAATTAAGGTTTGAAGGTTTTTTACTCGGTAATCTTTGCCCGAATATTGGTAAGATTTAGCAATGCTCAGCTTCATACGAAGCGAGTCGAGGAAGTTCATTTTTTCCCACGAACAGATGCTATAAAAATAAGAGAGTGGTAAATCAATCGGTTTGCCAGGCGTAAATGCTTCTTTTACGCCACGCCCAAAATGTGGTGTACCTTTGTGCCACATAATATCCGAATCAAAACTATCGCCACCGATATAAATACCGCCTTGTGCGAGCATATCGGCCGTTCGGTCGGCTTGGTTAATTGCTTCGGGGTTGAGTCGCATCAACGAAAAATCAGAGGTACCTCCACCAAAGTCAGCCACTAAAACTAATTGTTGATTTTCAATTTGACGCTCATACGTAAAAGCCGCTCCGATGGGTTCCATTTGAAAGTAAAAATCTTCAAAACCTGCAATTTGTGCCGCTTTTGAGAGCCTTTCTTGAGCTAAAGCATCTTTTTCGGGGTTTTCATCGAAAACTACGGGGCGACCAATTACTGCTGTCTTGACGTTTTCTCCCACAAATTCATCAGCGATTTTCTTTAAATGAACTAAAATCAAAGCCACTAAATCTTCTGCACGGTAGTTTTTTGAACCGATGCGAGTATCAATAAAACTCTTGTTGGGCAAAACCTTTTTGATAGATTTCATAAATCGTCCACGCATACGATTTTGTACGTAGAGTGAAATAGCATCATGGCCAACGGTCGGAACTACTGGCTCTTTTGGGTTGGTAGGCTCAGGAAAAAATAAGAGTGAAGGGATTGTAAAAAGTTTAACTAAATTATTTGTTTCTGTATCAAGAATTGCGAGTGCCGAGTTGGTAGTGCCGAAATCAATTCCGTAAATATATTTGCTCATGCGTAAATTTAAAGGTGGGCATAGATAACAGCCCATTAATAAAAATGGTTTCGTGAAATTCGGTTTGTAGCACAATTTTGCAAACTGCGTTGAGAGAGACTCGACTCAATATAGGAAATGATGTTACGATAAAAAAATTATATGCTTTCGGCAAGGTCACGAACTTGGCCTTTATCACAGTAGAGCGTACGATGTGGGAAGCGTTCGATTAGCTCAAAATCGTGCGTTGCCATCAGTACAGCAGTGTTCGATTTTTCGTTAATATCGCGGAAGAGCTTCAGGATTTCAACCGACATTTCGGGGTCAAGATTTCCAGTTGGTTCGTCAGCTAAAATAATATCGGGTTTGTTGAGTAATGCACGTGCAATACCCACTCGTTGTTGCTCGCCACCAGAGAGTTGGTGTGGCATTTTTTCAAGAATATGCGGAAGATTGACTAAAGCGAGTACTTCGGCAATTCGTTTATCCATTTCTGTTTTTTCGGTCAAACCCATTGCTTTTAAATAAAAACGTAGGTTTTTGTCGATATCCCTATCGCTTAATAACTGAAAATCTTGAAAAACGATACCTATGTTTCGTCTAAGATAAGGAATTTGGGAGCGTTTTAGGGCATGAAGTTCAAATCCACTTACAAAACCTGTGCCTTTTTCAAGCCAAAGGTCGGCGTAGAGTGTTTGCAGAAGCGAAGATTTTCCACTACCTGTTCGGCCAATCAGATATACAAATTCTCCTTTTTGGATACTAAAATTTACATCCGACAAAACCAGCTGGTCTCGTTGGTAAATGTAAGCGTTTTGTAGTGAAATGACTGGCATGGAGTTCTAAGTTTAGAGTTCTGAGTTCTGAGTTAATAACCAAAATTAATTACTAAGAACCGTGCAAAAGTCAAAGTCTTAAAGTGGGATAGAACCCTCTATAAACTCAGAACTCAGAACTAAAAAAATTATTTTTCGTTTGCTTTAGCGTGGTCAGCTAAGAATTTAGCTAAACCGCTGTCAGTCAAAGGGTGATTCAATAAAGCCATGATTGCAGAAAGTGGGCCTGTCATTACATCAGAACCAATTTTAGCACATTGTAAAATATGCAAAGGATGACGCACCGAAGCAGCTAAGATTTGTGTTTCAAAGCCGTAGTTGTCATAAATTGTACGAATATCTTCAATCAAAATCATACCATCAGACGAAATATCATCTAAACGGCCAACGAATGGCGAAACATACGTTGCACCAGCTTTGGCAGCCAAAAGGGCTTGTCCTGCTGAAAACACTAATGTACAGTTAGTTTTGATGCCTCTTTCCGAAAAATATTTGATGGCTTTGATACCATCTTTAATCATCGGTATTTTTACTACAATTTGCTCGTCGATTTCGGCTAATTCTTCTCCTTCGGCAATCATTTCCTCGAAAGTAGTAGCAATAACTTCTGCACTTACATCGCCATCTACAATATCGCAGATTGCTTTATAATGACGCATTACGTTGTTTTTGCCAGAAATACCTTCTTTGGCCATTAATGAAGGGTTGGTAGTTACACCGTCAAGAATACCAAGGTCTTGTGCTTCTTGAATGTCTTTGAGAGAGGCTGTATCAATAAAAAATTTCATGGAGAGAACACACCCCTATCCTCTAAAGGAGGACTTTTTGTTGAAAACTTCTATGCCGTGGGGCAATTAGACATAGAAATTACAAATATATTGATGCGAATAAGTCAAAAAAAAAGGCAAATTCACCGCTCAACCACAGTACCCTTGCTTCGGTCAAGACCTGGGGGATTCAGCAGGAGCTGGTAATTTGCCGACACAAAAGTAGTAAATTTTTGACTGTCTGCAAACGTTTTCTTTGACAAAATTAATAGTTTTTTGATTATTTGATACAAAAAACGTTATAATTAACTGATTATCAGTTGATTGATAGGTAATATTGTAAGATTAAAAAAAATTAAGGAGATATATCATATTTTTTAAAAGCCCTTCATTGTATTTTTGTTTGTTTTGAGAAATATTTCTAACCCAATACCTTTAAAGATTATGATACAGAAAGTAGTTTTATGGTTTTTTGTCGTGATGTTTTTTGTTTTTGCACTCGTGCAATACAATGACCCTGACCCTTATGTGTGGATTCCAGTTTATTTAATTCCAACGTATTTATGCTATTATAAACTGCAAGGTAAGGGCGATAAAGTAATGTATTTTGGTATTGGTCTGCTTTTTTTGATGTGGGCTATTAATCAATTTCCGCCTGCTTGGGAGGGAGTTTTGCTAAATCAAGGTATGAAGACAGTTAATATTGAGTTGGGACGTGAGTCGCTTGGTTTGGGCTGTTGCACGCTTGGAATGTGGCTATGTGGAGCGTTGAAGTGAGTTTTGAATGTAGAGTTCTGAGTGATGAATTTTAACTCTACACTCAGAACTCTACATTCTAAACTATCCCAGCATTGCCATAAATTCGTCTTCCGAAATCATTTTGACGTTAAGTTTCTGGGCTTTTTGTATTTTTGATGCTCCAGGTTTATCACCTACAATCAGAAAATCTAATTTCCCTGAAACTCCACTGACAACTTTTCCGCCATTGGCTTCGATTTTTTGTTCGAGGGCTTCACGCTCAAAATTGGCAAATGTGCCTGTATAAAGAAATGTCTTTCCTGCGAGTTGGTCGCCTTCCATTTCTTTAACTTCATCTCGTGCCGAAAATTGTAAGCCAGCTAATCGTAGTTTTTCGATAAATACTTGGTTTTCTTCGTTTTGGAAATATTCTACAATGCTTTGGGCAATTTTATCGCCAATTTCGGGAGCGGTGCGAAGCGTTTCGTAATCAGCGTTTTTGATGTTATCAATATTTTTGAAAAAGCTCGCCAGTTTTTCGGCCACCGTAGCACCGACATAGCGAATACCGATACCAAAAAGTACTTGTTTGAAAGGTGCTTGCTTCGATTTTTCGATGCCCTCTAAGATGTTTTGTACGGTTTTTTCCTTGAAACCTATCTTTCTAACTTTACCGTTTTCATCTTCTGTTACTTTTTCGAGCCCGAAAAGTTTTTCGTAGGTCAAATCGTATAAGTCAGTGATGTCATGGACTAATCCTTTGTCATAAAGCAATTCGATTTTTCCTTCACCCAAGCTATCAATATTCATGGCTTTGCGGTGAATAAAATGCTCAATTCGGCCACGAATTTGCGGTGGACAACCTTTTTCGTTGGTGCAATAGTGGTTAGCTTCACCTTCTTTTCGAGTCAATGCACCGCCACATTCGGGGCAATTGGTTGGGTAAAGAATTTCTTGCGTGTTGAACATATCTCGCTTCGATAAATCAACGGCAGTTACTTTTGGAATGATTTCGCCACCTTTTTCTACAAAAACAGTATCGCCAATTCGTAGCCCCAAACGCTCGATTTCGTTGGCATTGTGGAGTGACGCACGCTTGACGGTTGTGCCAGATAAATGAATTCCTTTGCCATTTAGTTTGTCGTTATCGAGCTCGGCCACGGGCGTAATTGCTCCCGTGCGACCAACTTGATAGGTAACGGCCTTCAGGATGGCAGGTTTCGATTCGGCTTTGTATTTATACGCAATTGCCCAACGTGGGCTTTTGGCGGTGTAACCAAGCTCGGCTCTTTGGGCAATCGAATTGAGTTTAATAACAATACCGTCCGTGGCGAGTGGTAATGAGAAACGTTTTTCGTCCCATTCATTGATGTAAGCAATTACTTCTTGAATTGTGTTGCATTTTCTCCAAGTTTGCGACACATTAAAACCTAAGTTTTTAAGAGCAATTAGGCTTTCTTCGTGCGTTGCAAAAATTTCTTCATCAGATAAAAACTGATAGACATAGGCATCTAATCCACGACGTGCTACTTCGGTCGAATCTTGTAATTTGAAACTTCCCGAAGCCGCATTCCGTGCGTTAGCATAACTTTCTTCGCCTGCTGCTTCGGCTTCGGCATTCATTTTCTCGAAAGAAGAATAGGGGAGAAATCCTTCTCCACGTATTTCAAAGGCAGTCGCTCCTGATGGTGGAGCTGTTTGGAACGTATTTTTTACTTTCAGCGGCAATGTTTTTATTGTCTTTACATTATTCGTAATGTCATCGCCTCTTACACCATCGCCACGAGTTACGCCACGCACAAAAATGCCGTTTTCGTAGGTCATTGATAGCGAAATACCATCAAATTTTAGTTCACAAATATATTCGTAGTTTTCACCGTTGAGCCCTTTTTTTACTCTTTCGTCGAAGTCAATTAATTCTTGTTCGTTGTAGGTATTGGCCAACGAAAGCATCGGATAACGGTGTTCGACACTTGCAAAGTTTTTGGTAATAGTTCCGCCCACACGGTGCGTTGGCGATTCTGGTAATTTCAGGTCAGGATACTGGTTTTCAAGCGATTCTAACTCTTTCAAGAGCATATCAAACTCTTGGTCAGAAATCTCTGAAATGCTATCCATATAGTAGCGTTGGTTATAGTAATTGAGCTTTTCTGTTAGTTCGTTGATACGTTCGGCAGGATTCATAAGGAGGTATGATGTATGAAATGTGTTGTATTGTCAATGCAATTTATGAATATTTCATTAAAAAAGCCTGCTGTTTGGAGCAGGCTTTCTATTATTTTCACAATTTGGAAAATTGTGCTACACTATACTTGCATGATGTCTTTTTCTTTCTCAGCCATTAATTGTTCGGCTTTCGTGATATAGCTATCAGTCATTTTCTGAACACGTTCTTCGGCTTTTTTTACTTCATCTTCCGAGCCACCGTCTTTCTGAATTTTTTTCAATTCTTCGTTGGCTTCTTGACGAACCTTGCGAATATTTACACGAGCAATTTCGATTTCGTTTTTAGCTTTTTTTACTAATTCTCTACGGCGTTCTTCGGTCAATGGTGGAATATTCAAACGAATAATTTCTCCGTCGTTGGCAGGAGAAAGGCCCACATTTGAATTAATAATTGCACGCTCAATATCATTGATGAGTTTACGCTCAAAAGGCTTAATAGCAATTGTGCGAGCATCAGGTGTACTGATTGATGAAACTTGACTTAATGGAGTAGGTGCACCATAATATTCTACTTGAATACCATCAAGCATTTGGGCAGAAGCACGCCCTGCTCTGATTTTTGAAAGTTCGATTTGAGTATGCTTCAAGGCACGTTCCATCGTGTCTTTCGCCATATCAAGGACTAATTCTATTTCTTCCATTTTCTTAAACTTCGTATATCTATAATTACAATACCTAACTATTCAATTATTCACCTACCAAAGTACCAACGTTTTCGCCTTGAACTACCTTCATCAAATTTCCTGCAACATTCATATCAAACACAATGATTGGCATTTTGTTTTCTTTGCAAAGAGCAAAAGCCGTTAAATCCATTACTTTTAGGTTTTTGTTGATGGCTTCTTCGTAGCTTATTTTATCATATTTTGTGGCGGTAGCATCCTTGCGTGGGTCGGCTGTATAAACTCCGTCAACGCTTGTGCCTTTCATCAATACATCAACACCGAGTTCGTTAGCTCTCAATGCTCCGCCTGAATCGGTTGAGAAATAAGGGTTTCCTGTTCCCGCTCCTAAGATTACGACACGGCCTTTTTCGAGGTGACGAATGGCACGACGACGAATAAATGGCTCGGCAACTTGTTCCATTTTAATAGCTGACATCAAACGTGTGTGTAAACCTGTTTTTTCTAAAGCACTTTGTATGGCCATTCCGTTGATTACGGTGGCAATCATGCCCATGTAATCACCTTGCTCACGGTCGATGCCAGAGCTTTGGCTTGCCCCACGAAAGATATTTCCACCACCGATTACGATTGCTACTTGGCAACCTGCATCAACAATAGATTTAACTTCTTGGGCGTATTGCGAAAGAATATCGGAGTTAATAATTTGGCTTTTATCGCCACCATTGAGGGCTTCGCCACTTAATTTGAGGAGGATTCGCTTGTATTTAAGTTCAGACATTGAGGGTTTATTTTAGAGCAAAGTTAGGGTTAAATTTTTGAGTTTGGAAAATTTTGTGCGTAGAAATTTGAACAAAGGTCTTGCAAACAAGTGCTTCACACCTCGTTATTTCGTGCGTAGAGGTATGCCACACTGAAAATTTACGTTTAATTTAATGTGAGTTCAATGAAGATTATCAGTTGTAGTTTACTGATAATAAGTAGTTTGCCTTACTTTTTTTTGAAAAAAAGTAACAAAAAAACACGAATCATACAATCACCTCTTGTAAAATTTGGCAAAATTTAAATGAACTTCTAATGTTTCTGGACCAAATTTTACAAACGGCGTGTATGATTCATTTAAAGTATGATTTTAGTTATTTTTTTTAGTTGTCTTGCAGCGTATTTTACTCAAATTCCATGATTAACTGCCCTTTTTCTACGCTATCGCCCGTGTTAGTTTTGATACTTTTTACTACTCCATCGCCTGCGGCTTTGATGGCGTTCTCCATTTTCATCGCCACCAAAATCAATAACACATCGCCTTTTTTCACTTCGTCGCCTACGTTTACTTTCATTTCGTAAATCAAGCCTGGCATTGGTGCTTTTAGGTTATTGAGTTTAGTAGATGCTGCACTGTTCATACCCATTTTTTCTAAAAGCAAATCTGTGCGATTTTTAAGATTGACAGTGTGAATTGTACCATTGATTTTCAACTTAAAGATTTTCTCTTCGTAATTAGCTTCTACGAGTTCAGCATTATACGACTTGTTATCTTTTATAATATGAAAATGATTTTTGGAAATATCACGAAAATTCCACGAAAATGGTTGATTATTTACCAAAATTTCGCCTTTTTCGTCCGAAATCTCAAAATTTTTCTCGTTTATGATTGCTTTTAGCATGGTTTTGTTGATTAGATTCTTTAAGATATTCTCGATAAGAGTCTTGACCACTTTGTTGAGGT
>JAIYBU010000087.1 GCA_027488335.1 Cytophagaceae bacterium | reverse complement strand
TTATTGCATCGACCGTGCCGCCCGAATAATGGGAGTGGGCAGTGAAGGAATCATCAAAATTCCAACAAATGAGAAGCTACAAATCAGAACCGATTTATTAGAAAAATACTACAACGAAGCTACCCAAAAAGGCTTTAAAGTGATTTGTATTGTAGGTAGTGCTTGCTCAACTTCAACTGGAAGCTATGATAATTTGATAGAAGTTGGTCATTTTGCACACAAACATCAACTCTGGTTTCATGTCGATGGGGCCCATGGTGGAGCAGTTATTTTCTCCGAAAAATATATGTATAAAGTAAATGGCATAAACCAAGCTGATTCGGTTGTAATCGACTGGCATAAAATGCTAATGACACCTGCTCTGGCAACAGCCTTAATTTTCAAGCGAGATGAAGATGCTTTCAAGACTTTTCAGCAAAAAGCACAATATTTATGGGCAAATCAACACTCAAAAGATTGGTTCAACTCGGGGAAGCGTACGTTTGAATGTACAAAACTAATGATGAGCCTAAAAATTTACTCAATTTTGAAAACTCATGGTGAACAAATTTTCACTGAAAATGTAGAATATTTGCATGGTTTGGCTGAAAAATTTGCCGATTTAATAAAAACACGCCCAAACTTTGAATTAGCAATTGAGCCTGAAAGTAATATTGTTTGTTTTAGATTAATTTCATCAGAAGGTGACCTAAACGACCTAAATTCAAACATAAGAAAACAGCTTTTGCAAGAAGGCAAATTTTATATCGTACAAACAACTTTAAAAGAAAACGTTTATCTTCGTGTTTCATTAATGAATCCACTTACAATGGAAAAGGATTTAATCGCACTTTTAGATGAAATTGAAAGAATTGGCAATCAGATTTTTGGAAAATAAATACTTAGCTTTTGCTATTACGCTTATCATTTTTGTACTCTGCACAATGCCGAGCGAGAGCTTACCTAAAACTACTGGTGATAAAACTGCCCATTTTGTAGCCTTTGCAGGATGGGCTTTTTGCTGGCAATTTGCTTTCAAAAACTACATAAAAACGCTTATTTTGGGTATTGTTTATGGGGTTTTAATTGAATTTTGGCAAGGTTCATTACCTATTAGTTTTCATCGTAGTTTTGATTGGTTTGATGCGTTAGCAGATGGTGTAGGAGTTATGATAGGCTTAACGGTAGCTTATTTATTGAAAATACTATTATTAAATAGCTATACAAAAAGAGGATAACTTGAGGTTATTCTCTTTTTGTAGGCCACTTAGAATCGAGTCGTACGGGCGACTCCGCAAGCATCTACTAATTATGAGAAAGTATAATTCAATTTTTTATTATTTTTCAAAATTCTATAATTCACTCATATTCAGCAAGTTAAACACGTTTTACTTCTACCTACTTGCATTATATTTCTATTTTTTGTGTATTTGTTAAAACTATGTTTAAATCAACAATTTTAATCCCTAAATTTTACTAAAAAAGCCTGATAATCATCTAATTATCAGGCTTTTACATTTTGTGGGCCCACTTGGAATCGAACCAAGCACCTACTGATTATGAGTCAGTTGCTCTAACCGAATGAGCTATAGGCCCTAAAACCATTTTTGTGGTTTTGTGATGCAAAAGTAAGTATTTCTTGCTTCACTACAAAATTTTGCCCTCAATTTTCTCCTCTTCACAACTAAAATTTTCTTCTTTGTGTTGTTGTAGATAAGCATCAAAAAATAAAACTTTACCTTTACACACTCGCTAAAGATAATATGACTAACAAACGCAAAATATTCAATGACCCCGTTTATGGCTTCGTTAGCATACCTTCTGACTTAATTTATGATTTAATCGAGCATCCTTTTTTCCAGCGTTTACGTCGTATAAAACAACTGGGTATGGCCGAATATGTCTACCCAGGTGCTTTGCATACTCGTTTTCATCATGCGTTAGGTGCCATGCACCTCATGGGGCAAGCCTTACAAGTTTTACAAACTAAAGGACATTATTTGCTTGATGTAGAGATTGAAGCGGCACAAATTGCTATTTTGCTGCACGACATTGGTCATGGGCCGTTTTCGCACGTACTCGAATATACCATATTGAATGATGTGCATCACGAGCATATTTCGGCGTTGCTGATGGAAAAACTCAATCAAGATTTTGGCGGACAACTTGATTTAGCCATTGAGATGTTTAACGGAACTTATCACCGAGAATTTTTTCATCAACTAATTTCGAGTCAGCTTGACATGGATAGAATGGATTATCTCAACCGTGATTGCTTTTTTACGGGTGTGGCCGAAGGCACAATTGGCGTTGATAGAATAATAAAAATGCTCAATATAGTTGATAATCAGTTGGTTGTTGAAGAAAAAGGTTTATTGAGTGTTGAAAACTTTTTGAACGCTCGACGGTTAATGTATTGGCAGGTATATTTACACAAAACCTCGATTTGTACCGAAGCAATGCTCATACAAATTATTGGTCGAGCCAGAGAATTAATAAAATCAGGAGAACCTTTATTCGTCACGCCATCGTTTTCGTTATTCTTGAAAGAAGATATCTCGCTCGAAACATTCAACAATGATGAAAAATACTTAAAAGCATTTACAGAAATTGATGATTATGATATTTGGGCATGCATAAAAACTTGGCAGCACCATTCTGACAAAATTTTATCGACCATCTGTAAAGATTTACTGAATCGAAATTTGTACAAAGTCAAGATTTCTAATTTCCCGATTGAAGCACCTTTTATCCAAAATATAAAAAAATCTTTGCTCGAAAAAGGAATTTCAGAAAACCAACTTAATTATTTTATTACCGAAGGCGATGTAAGCAATAAAGGCTACGTTTCTGGCGATGAAACCATAAATATTTTAACCAAAAACCGAAATGTAATAGATATTGCCGATGCTTCCGATTTACCAACTATCAAAGCTTTAAGCAACATCGTGAAAAAATACTATGTATGTTGGGGCAAAAACGTATCTTTGCAATGATTTTGCGACAATAAGATAGTTTTTTGGATTATTTAAAGATTATTTTTAAATAAAATTATTGAGTTAAGTTATCCATAAATAGTTTCGTACAACTAAATAGAAAAGTACTAACGCAAAACTTCTGCAAGAGTATCAGCTTGCACAACACCAAGAGATGATGAAATTTACGGTTAAGCAAATAGCACACCTACTGAATGGTGAAGTAAAAGGAGACGAAAGCCTCACTGTCAGTCAGTTAGCCAAAATAGAAGAAGGTACTACGGGTGATATTTCTTTTCTCGCCAATGAAAAGTACGAACCTTTTCTCTACACAACCAACGCAACGGCGGTAATCGTGGGTCAGAACTTTGAACCTCGCAAGCCATACAATACAACTCTCATTCTTGTCGAAAATCCTTATATAGCCTTTACCCAACTTTTAGAAGAATACCAGAAAATGTTGGATGCTTCTAAAAAAGGTATCGAACAACCCTCTTTTGTGGGTGAAGGAGCTTCTATTGGCGAAAATATCTATCAAGGAGCATTTTCATACATCGGAAAAAATGCTAAAATTGGCAAGAATGTAAAAATTTATCCACAAGCTTATATCAGCGATAACGTAAGTATTGGTAATAATACTATTATTTATGCGGGTGTAAAAATATATGCTAATTGTGTAATCGGCAATAACTGTGTAGTTCACTCAGGAGCGGTTATTGGCAGCGATGGTTTTGGTTTTGCACCACAAGCCGATGGAACTTACAAGACCATTCCGCAGTTGGGCAATGTAGTACTCGAAGATAACGTAAGTATAGGTTCTAACTCAACCATTGACTGTGCCACGATGGGTTCGACGATTATTCGTAAAGGAGCAAAAATTGATAATTTAGTACAAATTGCACATAATGTTGAAATCGGAGAAAACACCGTAATTGCCGCACAGACAGGCGTTGCAGGTTCGACCAAAATTGGCAAAAACTGTGTATTAGGTGGCCAAGTAGGCGTTAACGGACATATTACAATAGCCGACGGTACAAAAGCAGGTGGAAAAGCAGGGCTTACGAAAAGTATCAAGAAACCAGGTACAGCACTCAACGGAAATCCAGCCTTCGATGCAACTGAATATTTACGTTCGATGGCGGTTTTACGCAAACTTCCTACCCTCGAGAAACAAATAAAAGCCCTTGAAGAACAGCTCTTAGAGTTAAATCAGCAAGGAGTTTTGTTATAAAATCATTAAAAAAAGCCATTCCTCTATTCGATATATAACAATTACATTTGCCTAAGAAAATAAGTAGAATTTACAATGAATGTTAAACAACAAACCCTCAAAAAAGTAGTATCTATCACAGGTGTAGGTTTACACACTGGCGAAAAAGTAACCATGCTTTTACAACCTGCGGCGGTCAATCACGGGTATAAATTTCAACGCATCGACTTACCAAATAAGCCAATCGTAGAAGCCGATGTTGACTATGTAGTGGATACTTCACGAGGTACAGTCTTAGAAAAAGAGGGTGTAAGAATACATACAACCGAGCATATTTTATCCGCATTAGTTGGTCTTCAGATTGATAATGTTTTGATTCAACTCGATGGCCCCGAAATTCCAATTGTTGATGGAAGTGCCATTCAATTTGTAGAATTAATCGAAGAATCTGGCATCGAAGAGCAACATGCTTTGCGTAATTATTACGAAATCGAAGAAGCGATTCATTTCCGTAACGATGACCAAAGTATTGAGCTCGCTGCTCTACCGCTCAATGATTATCGCCTGACGGTGATGGTTGATTATAACTCAACGGTTTTGCAAAGTCAGCACGCTCAATTGCACGACATTAGCCTTTTCAAGCAAGAAATCGCTCCTTGTCGCACATTTGTTTTCTTGCATGAACTCGAGGCCCTTTTTAAAGCAGGTCTAATCAAAGGTGGAAATATTGATAATGCCGTAGTCATTGTTGACCGAGAAATTTCGGAAGAAGAAGTTGGAAACTTAGCGACATTACTCAATAAAGAAAAAATCAGCGTTGGGAATACGGGTATCTTAAATGATATGCCACTGCGTTTTCCTAATGAGCCAGCTCGCCACAAATTGCTTGACGTAATGGGAGATTTGGCCTTAATTGGTCGCCCATTAAAAGCACATATTTTGGCTGCACGCCCTGGCCATACGCCAAACGTAGCTTTGGCCAAAAAAATCAAAAAACAGATTACAGATTCGGCTAAAAGTACCCCACAATACGACCCAAATACGCCACCTGTATTCAATGTTAGCGATATTGCTCGCCTTCTACCCCACCGTTACCCGTTTGCTCTCGTAGATAAGATTGTTTACCTCGATGGAAATACCGTAGTTGGTGTAAAAAATATTACGATGAACGAACCTCAATTTACAGGCCACTTTCCTGACAACCCAGTGATGCCAGGAGTCCTACAAATTGAAGCGATTGCACAAACAGGCGGCGTTTTAGTGCTGACATCAACGGGCGACCCAGAAGCCTATTGGCCATATTTGGTTGGAATTGACAATTGTCGATTCTACCGCAATGTTTTACCAGGCGATACGTTAATTATTAGATGTACACTTCTTGCACCTATCAGACTCGGTGTAGCTAAAATGCACGGAGAAGCATGGGTTGGTAAAACCCTCGTATGTGATGTTAATATGACCGCCCGATTAGTAAAAAAAGCAAAATAAAACAAGATAAAATTTCTAAGTTGTGAGTTTTTTTAAATACTACACAACTCAGAATTTAGAACTCAGAAACGCACGGGATACCCCGTCAGAACTCTATCAAATGAATCAACCGTTGGCTTACATACACCCCGATGCAAAAGTTGCACAAAACGTTGTTATAGAACCGTTTGCTGTAATCCACAAAGACGTAGAAATAGGTGAAGGAACCTGGATTGGTTCGCACGCTATTATTATGGAAGGTGCCAGAATTGGTAAAAACTGTAAGATTTTCCCAGGAGCTGTTATCTCGGCTGTTCCACAAGATTTGAAATTTAAAGGTGAAAATACTGTAACTATCATTGGCGATAACACAACCATTCGTGAGTGCGTCACTGTTAATCGTGGAACAGTCGATAAACACCGCACCGAAATCGGTTCAAATTGCCTCATCATGGCTTATGCTCACATTGCTCATGATTGTATTATTGGCAACAACGTAATTTTGGCCAACTGTGTACAATTGGCAGGACATATTACCGTTGGAGACTTTGCCAATATCGGTGGCATGTCTGCCGTACAACAATTTGTTAAAATCGGAAAACACACTTATATCGGAGGTTGCTCACAAATCCGCAAAGATGTTCCGCCATTTATTAAGGCTGCTCGTGAGCCACTCTCTTATGCAGGTATCAACTCCGTTGGTCTGCGTAGAAGGGGCTATTCGGATGACAAAATTGCCGAAATTCAAGGCATTTACCGCTATATTTATCTTCGTGGGTTAAATAATACTGATGCCATCACACAAGTTGAGTTGGAATTTCCAGCTACACCCGAACGTGATGATATATTGAATTTTATCTCAAATTCGGAGCGAGGAATCATCAAAAGTCCAGTTAAAAAAGGAGCGGAAGAATAACCCAATCCCCTAAAAGGGAGTCGTATTTTGATGAAGATTCAATTAGAAAATCTTGGCAAGAAATTTCGTAAAGAATGGATTTTCCGAAATGTTAATTTAAGTTTCGAGGCTGGTAATAATTATACCTTCGTCGGGCCAAATGGCAGCGGAAAATCTACTCTTTTGCAGGTTTTGATTGGCGTAATGCCGCACACCGAAGGAAAAGTTTCGTATAGTACTATTAATCAAGAAGTTTCCATTGATGATATTTATAAAAAAATCGTAATCGCTGCTCCATATCTCGAATTAGTCGAAGAGTTTACGCTACTTGAATCGGTTGAGTTTCATCAAAAATTCAAATCTTTCAAAAATAATCTTTCGGCTACCGAACTCATCGAAACAATACAGCTTGCTCCGCATAAAGATAAAACTGTCAAAAATTTTTCGTCGGGAATGAAACAACGCCTTAAACTCGGTTTGGCGTTTTATTCAGAAGCACCCATCATTTTACTCGACGAACCAACGTCCAATCTTGATGCTCAAGGCACAGCTTGGTATCTTGAACAAGTCGAAAAACACACCGCTGACCGACTACTAATTATCTGCTCGAATCAACCAAATGAATATGCTTTTTGCAGCAATATTGTTGATATTAGAGATTATAAGTAATGTGATACGAATCAACCACTGACCTTATCCTGTTTCCAATATACCATTAAATTCGACCAACTTTCGTAAATAATGGGAATTCAACTCGTTGTTCTCCTTTCCAATATACACGTAATTTCTCAATCACATCTCCGACAGGATTCTTGCCATTTTTCTTGATATAATGCTGAATCGATGACCACGAATTAAAGTATCCTTCGGCCATTTCGAGTGTCCAACGATATTCATTTGTAAAATGTGGGCATTCGATTTGCTCAAATGGAAATGGCACATTTTCGAGCCTATTATCTAAATGTTTTCGCTCGGCATCCCAGTAAGGTCCAGTGACATTCCAATAAAAATCTTGCAAGATTTCATCAATTTTTCCTTCAAATCTGGGCATCGAATAGCCAATTACAAACAAAACAGCTCCCGATTTTGCTACTCGGTTAACTTCGGCATAAAATTTATTAAAATCAAACCAGTGAATAGCCTGAGCAACTGTAATCAAATCAAAAGTATTATCGGCAAATAAGGTTTCTTCTGCTTTTGCTATCGAATACGTTATATTTTCTGCTTGAAAGGCATTATCGAGCTGCTTTTGACTGATGTCAGTTGCATAAACATTTTCAAAATTTTTCGCTAATTCTCGTGCCATTTGGCCATTTCCCGTTGCACAATCCCAAGCTTTTTTTTTGTTTTTGACGGTAGAATTTAAGTAATCAAAAACTGCTTGTGGATACGTCGGACGAAACTGAGCATAAATACTTGCTTGCTTAGAAAAATTGTCTTTTGGCATTATTTTTCACTTTAAATTGTATTGCAAATTATTCATAAAATGCGTTACTTTCGTAAAAATAATATGAATATGGTAAAGCCAGTAGAAGAAATTATTAAAAGTCGAACTCGAAAAATTCCTGCAAAGTATATTAGGGAAGTGATAAATGGCAAGCCTTACTATTATAAAGGCTACAAAAGTGTAATGAATGGGACTAAACAAATCGAAGAAATTATGGGAAGTAGTTCGTTACAATCATTCCTGGTTGCTTTTATTTCAGGTATTTTATTTTCAAAAATAAATAGAAAAAAATATTCACTCACCACCAACGAAACAGGACTTCATTTAGGAACTAAAAATAATCTTGCAACCGATATTGGCATTTTTTTGAAAGAAAAAATGGTTTTGAATGATAAATACTTTGAAATTGCTCCCAAAGTTGCCATAGAAGTTGATGTAAAAATTGAAACTGATAAAGATTTAGATTATGTTTTTTCAAAATCGGAAGAAATGATGAATTTTGGTACTGAAAAAATCCTTTGGGTGCTTACCAAATATAAAAAAATATTTGTGTTTTCAAAAAATGAAACAACTCAAATTTTAAATTGGAATAAAGATGTCGTAGTGATGGAAGGAGTAGTTTTAAATATCCATGATTTACTCGAAGAAGAAGACATAAGTCATTTATTAGCTTGATTTCACAAACGCAATATTTCGCTTCAAACCCTCCAATTTTGTGCGTTTAACGGCACTTCTACGGAAAATTTCTTGAAAAATTTCATGCGAAATCTCTTCCCATTCATTTTTCGTAAACTGCTCTAAATTAGGATGTTGTTTGAATTCATTGACTTTAGTAGGTCGAGAAAAACGATTCCACGGACAAACATCTTGACAAATATCACAGCCAAAAATCCAGTTTTCAAATTTACCTTTTACTTCTTCGGGAATGGCTTCTTTCAACTCAATCGTGAAATAAGAAATACATTTTGAACCATCCACTACGTAAGGCTGGGTAATGGCATCGGTCGGGCAGGCATCTACGCAACGGGTGCAAGTACCGCAATAATCTTTCATGCCAATATCGGCTTGAAGTGCTAAATCGCAAATGATTTCGCCGATAAAGAAAAAACTACCGATTTCTCTCGTAATCAAATTTGTGTGTTTTCCGACCCAGCCGATTCCGCTTTTTTTTGCCCAAACTTTATCCATCACAGGGGCGGAATCTACGAATACTCGACCGTTTACTTCGCCTATTTCTTCTGAAATATAGGCCATCAAATCTTTCAATTTATCTTTCAGTACAAAGTGATAATCAGTACCGTAGGCGTACTTCGAGATTTTGTAAGAATTATCATTCTCGGGCAAAATTTGTTCGGGAAAGTAGTTTAGAATAACCGTAATGACCGATTTTGCACCATCAACCAATTTGCGTGGGTCAAGGCGTTTATCGAAATGATTGGCCATATAGGCCATCTCGCCATGATGATGCAAATTGAGCCATTTTTCCAGCCGTGGTGCTTCCTCTTCCAAAAAATCAGCTTTTGATATACCACAGGCATCAAAGCCGAGTTCGATGGCTTTTGCTTTGATTTGTTGAGCATATTTTTGTTGAAGCAGTAGTTGCATAAAAGATATTTAAAGAAATTGTTATTTTTTGATATTTTCTGGTGCTACCCATTCGTCCCATTCGCTATCATATTCGGTATAATGGATGTAATGCAGACACGAAAACTTCTTTAAAACCTTTGCTTGATACCATTTTTCATCAACTGTACTGTATGCTTTTACAGATGCACCAATCGGAAAATCGTTAGTACATTTAAAAATTTTTACTCTCGAAGGCTCTACAATATCCACTTCGTTGTTGGTATAACTATAGAACCTAACCTTTAGCTTTTTATCGGCTTCTACACCTTCTATGAAACCCAGCCAGTCGGTTCCATCGTAATCTACCATTACTCGCTCGCCGATTCTGCTATTTTTCTTGGCTTTTACTCCACTGCTCAACGTCCAGTTTTTCATACTTGTCGGCACAAAGTATGATGCTTTTTGACCTTCCACAATTGCCATTTCGGTATCAATGTACTGCGAAAGTTCACCGAGTTGAATCGCCCCATTATTATCGGTATCGACAAAATTTCTACCTTCGAGAGCATAAAGCAAGGCATTGGAGAAAGTCCAGTTTCCAGTCGAAACATCGGTCGGAACAACCGAATTAAGTGCCGCATAATTTCGGGTTTTGTATTTCTGTACTTCTTTGGCTAAGCCCCCCGAATTGCAGCAATCAGCCGTAAAAAGAGCGGTACTGCCTGCAAAATTTTCGTTAACAGTCTTCACAATTTCTTCGACAGTCCAATCTGAACCTTTATAACTGGCAAAACAAACCTTTCCACCATCATTTTTGTAGCCATGTCCGCAATAATAAAAAAACAAAATATCGCCCTTTTTAGCCTGTTTCAAAAAAGGCACAAATGCCTGTCTGACCGCGTTTGTAGTGGCTTTTTGGTCTTTTATATACAACATCTGGCTTGCTGGAACACCTTGTTTTTCAAAGAATTTCATAATTTTGGCATCCACTCTTCCTTCTTTATCAAACGATGCAAAACTATTGGCATCCGCCCATTCTAAGACTCCAACCATAAAAACCCATGTTCGAGCATAATCCAGTTTTTCTTGGCAAATTCCTTTCAAACTAAGTATCGTAATTATAAATAATAAGTACGTTTTTTTCATTATCGGTGGCCATTCTTGCAGTAAAAAGAATCTATTTTAGCATTTATTAACGCATCAAAGGTTATTTTATTTTCAATCTCAATCTCGATTGGTACATAAAAAAAACGCTTTAATTCTGTTTCAGAAAGTTGCGGTTTCAGTTTTACCATGTCTTTTTCAGTCGTAATAATTTGTAGCGTTTCCTCTGTTTCGTTTAATAACCTATCAATATCTTTTCTTGAAAAAGCATGATGGTCAGAAAAATCAAAGATTTTTTCTATCACTAAGTTTTTTTCTGAAAGATATTGAATAAAAACTTTTGGCTTTGCAATAGCAGTCAAAACGCTAATGTTTTTTGTAGCATTAAAAATATTCTTAGCAGCATAACCCGTGATTTCTTGATAAAGAATTTTTGAGAAAAATACTGGAATTTCTGTTTTTGTATAAGCTAAAACTTTATTCCTAATTATTTCTTTTTCTTGTTCTGTAATCTGACTTGGACATTTAGTGATAATTACGGCATCGGCACGGTTGGCACTTCTTCTAATATCTCTCAGCCGCCCAAAAGGCACTAAACTATCTTCATAAAATGGCTTATTATAGTCAGACAGTAACAGGTTTACTTGCGGAGCAATTTTGCGATGTTGAAAGGCATCATCCAGAACAACTACCTTATTATCAGCAAACAGCTTTTGAATTTTATCAACCCCTTCCACCCTATTTTCGCAAACAACCACATTTATTTTATTCTTAAATTTCAAGTAATATTGCATCGGTTCATCGCCAATCGTTTCGGCAGTTGCTTGCACATTGGCTAAGATAAAACCTTTTGTTTTTCGACCATAACCTCGGCTCAATGTACTTATATTATATTTTTCGTTCAAAAGTCTAACTAAATACTCTACATGAGGGGTTTTTCCTGTACCACCTAAACTCAAGTTTCCGACATTGATTGTCAGCACTTTAGGCGAAATTGCGTGCATAAAACCAGCATCAAACAGCCAATTTCGCAAAAAAATTACGGTATAATAAAGCCCATATAACGGAAAAAGTATTGTCTTTAACAATAAGAAAATAACCTTCATTTGGTTCGATTTTTGTAGATTTATTGCTTCTGTCAAGAGCAAACAGCTCAAAAAGCATATAAATCGCTGATTTGTGTCATAAAAAACAAAAGTTTCTGTACTTTTGCCAAAATTAAGCATTTTTCAATGGGTCTGAAAGTCAAATGGTTGAAGCACACGCTAAAGTTCAAGTTTGAGGCTGGAACGTCACGGGGTGTTTATACCGAGAAAGATACTTTTTTCTTGAAAATATTCGATTCTGAAAACCCTTCGGTTTTTGGTTTGGGAGAAGCTGCCCCGTTGAAAGGACTTAGTATTGATGATTTTCCAAATTTCGAGCAAATTCTACAAGAAATCTGCAATACTTTTAATAGCCTCGACCTCGAAGTTTTTGAATGGAATATAAACATCATTCTTTCACAACTCATCGACGACCGACTTCCTTCTATCAAATTTGGTTTTGAAACTGCTCTTCTGGACATTATGAATGGCGGAAAAAGAATCATTTTTGATAATGATTTCTCGAAAAACCAAAGAGCAATCAATATCAATGGCTTGGTTTGGATGGGAAGCAAAGAGTTTATGACCGCCCAAGTTGATGAAAAGTTGGCTTCAGGCTTCGATACCATTAAGATGAAAGTTGGTGCGATTAATTTTGAGGAAGAATTAGAAATTTTGGCCAGTATTCGTCAACAATTTTCGGCCGAACAAATCACGCTTAGAGTAGATGCCAATGGAGCATTTTCGCCTGAAGAAGCACAAAAAAAACTCTCGCAACTAACTCATTATCAGATACATAGCATTGAGCAACCTATCAAACAAAAGCAACCCGAAGCAATGGCTGAGCTATGTCAAGATAGCCCAGTCCCAATTGCCCTCGATGAAGAATTGATTGGTATAAGCGATTACGTGCAAAAAATGCAATTACTCAAAAAAATCAAACCTACGTACATCATTTTGAAACCCACACTTTTGGGTGGTTTACAACATTGTCGAGAATGGATTGAAATTGCTTCTCGCCTGCACATTGGTTGGTGGATGACGTCAGCACTCGAATCGAATATTGGCTTGAATGCCATTGCTCAGTTTACGGCCGAATACAAAAATGCACTTCCGCAAGGCTTGGGGACTGGTTCGTTGTACCATAATAATATCGAAAGTCCACTTGTTGTCGAAAATGGGAAACTACACTACCGACTTGATAAAGATTGGAATTTTAACTTAATCAACGAGCTCTAACCCCATATCATTTTCTCGGCAACACAAATTAAAACAGATTTTATATACAGCTAATATACTTTTGTTGTTTTCTCGTATCTTAATTTATACTAAGGAAGATACGGTTATGTATTTCGAAACAAAATATTGGCAATTTATACAATCATTAAGTTAATGAGTGTTTTTAGTTCGGCCGAACTAAAAGAAATCTGTACTATTTCAAAATTTAAAACTCCAGAAAAGGCGATAGACGAAACGATATTAAGATGAATCGTGAAAACAAATGGAAGACATTAAGCGTTAGACAAGATAATATCACTAACGAATTTTTTTGGTAAAATACCAACCTCAAAAAAAAGAAAAAAATTTCGTATAAAGAGTGTTTCCAGAGTGTGTTTAGATAATCGATAGTTTTCAGTCAACAGTAAAATGTCTGAATAGTACAAACCAAAATCCAAATACATTATAAGTAAAATTTACTTATATAAAACTATCGACTGTCATCCATGAACAATCGACTTTTAATTCTCTTTCATGCCAAAAATAACCGCTATCGGCACCGCCAACCCAGCTAACTGTCATCAACAAAATGACATTATGCGGTTTATGCTCGATGCCAACAATCCCGACGAAAAAAACCGAAAACTCCTCCCAATTTTATACCATAGAAGTGGAATAGACACCCGTTATTCAATATTTCCTGACTTTTCGCAAACTCGTGGTCAATGGTTTTTTTTTGGCGATAACAACACCACGCCATCACTCGAAAATCGCATGGCGTTTTATAACCAAGAAGCCGTAGAACTCTCGGTTTCTGCCATTGAGGATTGTTTAAATACAGCAAAAACTGCTATAAATATTCAAGAAATTACTCATTTAATTACTGTTACTTGTACGGGCCTTTCAGCTCCAGGTTTGGATATTCAGTTGGTGCAAGCACTCAATCTTTCGCCTAATATCGTTCGTACATCAGTCAATTTTATGGGTTGCTATGCAGCACTTCACGCCCTCAAAATAGCCGATGCTTTTTGCAGAGCCGATACTTCGGCCAAAGTACTGGTTGTTTGTACCGAACTCTGTACGCTGCACTTTCAAAAGTCAAATGATGTTGATGCCATTCTTTCTTCGACACTTTTTGCCGATGGCTCGGCCGCTTGTTTAATAAATGGGGACAACGATGCTAAAGGCTTAGAAATCAAGCAGTTTTATTCACAAATTGCCTTAAGCGGACAAGCAGATATGGCTTGGCAACTTTCGAGTACGGGTTTTCTGATGACACTTTCGAGCCACGTACCGAAGCTAATTAAACAAGAAATTAAAAATCTACTCGAAAATTCGTTGCAAAAATTGGGTTTAACTACCGAAAACATCACCGATTGGGCAATTCACCCAGGTGGAAAAAATATTCTGGAAGCCGTAGCGACATCGCTTGAATTAGGTTCTGAGGCCTTGAATGAATCGTATGAAATTTTGAAAAATTATGGTAATATGTCATCACCAACTATTTTATTCGTATTGAAAAAAATGATGGAAAATACCGCTAAAACAGGCAATATTTTTGCAATAGCTTTTGGGCCAGGCATCACGATGGAAAGTGTCATTTTAGAACGATGAATTTCAAAACCCGCTCCTACCAATCTGAATTGCTCGATAATGAGGAAATTCCGACCCAAGACCTCTATCAAAATCTCCGTGAACTTGATTTTATCAATCGCTATCTTGGCGGACATTCAGTAGTTTTAGATGGAATTAAATATTTCATATATTCAATTAAAATCAATTATTCAAAAAAAACATTAAATTCTAAAACATCAAAATATACAACTAATTTAAAATATACAATATTTTTAAATAAAAAAATATTTTCAGATATTTCTGAAACATTAAAAATATATGAAATTGGCAGTGGTGGTGGAGATAATTTAAGGGCAATTGGCCGATTTTTAAATAATAAAAGAATTACTCACTCACTCAGAGGTATTGATTTGAAAGAAGACTGTGTAAAGTTTGCCGAGAAATTTGAGAAGCAAGACCCAAAAATCAACTATGAAATTGCTGATTATCAACTCGCTACGTTTCCAGATGGGCAGCCCCATATAATCTTCAACTCGTTGTTTTGTCATCATTTCCGAGATGAAGATTTAATAAAAATGCTAAAATGGATGCACAAAAATGCCGAAATCGGGTTTGTGATTGCAGATTTGCACCGTCATCCGCTGGCATATTATTCAATTAAATGCCTTACTGGTTTGTTTTCAAAGTCGTATTTGGTTAAAAACGATGCTCCTCTTTCGGTTTTGAGAGGTTTTACGAGACACGAATGGGAAATTTTATTGGAAAAAGCAGGCATCCACAATTATAAAATAAAATGGAAATGGGCATTTAGGTGGTTGATTTTGGTTGAAAAATAAACCATCAATCAAACGTTTCATATCTACGCCTTCAACAAGCTGAAAACTTGTCCTACATTTTTATAACTTATTGTAGTTTCTGGTGTTTATACTTTAATTATCACTTCCGTTCTCATCAAAAAATGTTTGTCACACTCACCATTGTTCGGTATCCAAAATATTTCATTCCTTTGGCCTTTATTTCAATGGCTGTTTTACATATTCCGCTATTTTTTACGAAAGGAATCACGTTTTGGAAGTTGCTAGGGTGTGGAAAAAATGGTACTTTTGATATTCATCCCGACTATCAGCAGTGGGGATTGATGACAGTTTGGCAAGAAAAAGCTGATTTCGAGAGATTTCATAAAAGCTCTATGGTTTGGCGTTGGTGGCGATTATTGACCAATGAACAATGGACAATTGGCTGTATTCCTTATGAATCGCACGGAAAATGGGACGGCAAAGAACCGTTCGGACAACCCACGCCTGACCGTACATATCAAGGCCCGATTGCGGTACTCACTCGTGCAACCATTCGTTTATCAAAATTAGCTGGTTTTTGGAAAAACGTGCCGACGGTTGCGGCATCAATGGGGCATGCACAAGGTTTTATCACCTCGGTTGGCGTTGGTGAAATGCCGTTTCTCAGACAAGCCACCTTTTCTGTTTGGGAAAGTTTGGAGGATGTGAAAAAGTTTGCGTACCGTCAACGAGAACATGCTGAGGTCATCAAGAAAACCCACGCAGAAGGGTGGTATTCGGAAGAGCTGTTCGCAAGATTTATTCCCGTAGAAACCTTCGGAACTATCAAAGGCGTTAATCCTTTCTTCATCTAAAAGCTTCAACCCGCTACCACAAATATCACGCCAAATAGCACTTTTCTTTAAATAATCTATAATCGACTGACTATCAATAAGATAATCAAACTTTTATTCCTCATCTATTTGCATTTCTCGCTATTTATTTTAAGATTCAAGGAATAATCGCCTTCATACATACGTTATCTAAGAGACTCCACTACTATCGGGCATGATTTTTGCTTAAAAATCATCAAGTGAGTGAACACATGAAAAGATTTTAACTATGTCCCGTATCAAATTTATTTTATTTTGGTTAGGTGCTTTTTGCATGACTAACCTTTCTTTTGGTCAGCAAGCTACAAGGCCTAAACAATGTGATAATCCTGGGGGTGGAATACAGCCTAATGGTGGTGCATTTAGTTTGAATATTGAATATGGCTGCTTAGACTTTACAAATAATTCTGCAGCTGTGAGAATTATCAATCCACAAGCCAAAAATGGTTCTCCCCTTGTTGGTGCAAATTACATATTTAATCTTCGAGATGGACGAGATATAACAACTAATGTTTCAACCAAATCTGATACTATCGTAACAACTCCTGGTATTTATTGGGTAATGCAACTTGGAAATACGGGTGGTGAAATATATGTCACTTGCAAAGCATTTGAAATAATAAAAACCGAACAACCTGATGTGAGTGTAAGTTCTTGTGGAACTAATACAATATCTATTAATTTTTTGAATACTGCTAAAAATAAAGGACATGGTGCATATAGAATTTTATGGGGCGATGGCCCAACAAGCCAAGATATAATACCAAATATTACGGCTGCAAGTTTTCCCTTTCCTAAATCACATACCTATACTACACCTCCAACTTCTAAGCCACAAATTGTTGGTATTTACACAAGAGGACCTTCTAACGATGAAGTTTGCCCCAGTTCACCATATCCTTTTGAATTTGAAACAAACAACAAACCAAAAATCAGCGAATTAGAAGGCTTAACTGGCGGAACAAGTAATAAAATAACAATGGTCGAAGGAACAGATGGAAAGGATTACACACTCGAACAGAAACCTAAAACTGGAACTTGGACTGATACAGGCAAAAAAATTACTCGCAATACAGGTGAAACATTTAAAACAGAAACCGTAACGGGCCTAAATGCCACCAATGAATATTGCTTTAGATTAAAAACTTTTGATGGTTGTAGTAATCCTATTTTATCAAACGAAGTTTGTACAATAATTCCGAAAGCAACTGTTATAAGTTCAAAAGAAGTAAAACTTGATTGGACTTCACCTGACCCAGCAGTTATTCGTTATTCAATTGGCTATAGTGAGTCTCCTACAGGAGCAAACCCCAATAATGCTGCTCCAGTAACACCAACTGCCACTACTTATACTTTTGATGCACTAAATTGTAAGAAACAATATGATTTTCAGGTGAGTGCATTTCTTGGTAGCACACCAGCTGATAGGGTAGTTATTAAATCTCCAACAATTTTGGTCAACCCCGCTACAACGCCATTATTAAATGCAAAGACCATCGCAACAGTTTCGGTACAAAATGAAAGCCTTATCAAGTTTAATATCTTTGAACCGAATGGCTTAGAAAAAAACTACATTTTTTACCGTTCAGAAGGTGGCCCTTCTAATTTCGTAAAAGTGAAAGAATCATCACAAAATTTTTATGAAGACAAAAACGTTGACCCCAACCGTCAGCAGTATTGCTACAAAGTAGAATATCAAGATGATTGTGACAATGTTTCACAACAATCGCCTGCGTTTTGTAGTGTTTACTTGACATCAACCAAACCCAATACACTCGATTGGACACAATTTGTTATCCCTTCGCCTAATACCTTTCCTGTTGAATACAATGTACAATCAATAGATGAAACTGGATTTCCTACTGGTGTAACTACTGTTACTACTAACACACTGGGAGTGAGGGAGCAAATTAGAACTCTTTTAGCAGCTCCTAATTCCCAAGGAAAAGCTTACTTTAGAATTGAAGCTGTGCAGAAAGTGAAGATTACCGAAAGTAATGGTACTACCTATAATTTCCCATTTACGGTTTACTCTAATATCTATACTTTTATTACGCCAGCAGAGCTATACATACCAACAGCATTTTCACCTAATGAGGATGGTATCAATGATACATTTGTTGCCCAAGGCCAATATATCGTACAATTTAATTTAGAAGTATATGACCGTTGGGGAAATGTAATCTTTGAAAGTACGAATTTGGGAACGGGTTGGAATGGGACCGCCAGCGATGGTGTTACGCCAGCACCTGCGGGCAACTATGGCTTTAAGGTTTATGGTTTAGACCCAGCAGGACAAAAATTTGAAAAAGTTGGTTCAGTAACCCTCATTAGATAATCACTATATATTTATATTTAGTAAAAGGCAGTTCTAAACCAACTGCCTTTTTTTGTATATTTGCCATACAAATTAAACTCATACGAATATGAACATGGGAGACCTTTTCGGGATGGCAGGAAAAATGAAAGAAATGCAAGCCCGAATGCAAGAAGCACAAGAAAATCTGACTAAAATAACTGAAACTGGCGAAGCAGGTGCAGGAATGGTGAAAGCAACCGCCAACGGTAAAAAACAACTCATAAGCATAGAAATCGACGAAGATTTAATGAAAGCCAGCGACCGTGAAATCTTGCAAGACTTAATAGTAGCTGCCACCAATAAAGCTTTGGAAAAAGTTGAAGTAAAAGCCAAAGCAGAATTACAAAAATCAACCGAAGGATTGATGCCAAATATTCCAGGAATGGATTTGGACAAACTATTTAAATAGTCGATGGTCAACGGTCCAGCCCACAGCATTGTAAATAATTCGTTCAAATGTCAGAATTTTTCAAGTACTAAAATAAAATACTATGACCAAAGTTGCCGTAGTAATTTTAAACTATAACGGACAAAAGTTTTTAGATAGGTTCTTGCCATCAGTCGTTAAAAACAATGATGGTTACGAAATCATTATCGCCGATAATGCTTCAACCGATAATTCGATAGATTTTCTTAGAAGCAATTATCCGAACTTAAAAACCATACAACTCGCCAGAAATGAAGGTTTTGCAGGAGGATACACGCATGCTTTGCGAAAAATTGAAGCCGAATATTATGTATTATTAAATTCTGATGTTGAAGTAAGCCCGAGTTGGACGAAGCCGATTATTGATTTAATGGATAATGATACTTCGATTGCAGCTTGTCAGCCCAAAATCAGAAGTTATCATCAGAAAACCCATTTTGAATACGCAGGAGCTGCGGGTGGATATATTGATTGGTTGGGTTATCCGTTTTGTCGAGGAAGAGTTTTTGATAGCTACGAACAAGATTTAGGGCAATATAATGATACAAAAGAGATTTTTTGGGCAACTGGTGCCTGTATGTTTGTACGTGCAGAAGTTTTTCATCAATTAGGAGGTTTCGACACTCATTTCTTTGCTCACATGGAAGAAATTGATTTGTGTTGGCGAATAAAAAATGCTGGATACAAAGTTATGTATTCGTCGGCATCGACGGTCTATCATGTCGGAGGTGGTACTTTACATAAATCAAATCCACATAAGACGTTCTTGAATTACAGAAATGGTTTGGCGATGCTTTATAAAAATTTACCGAGTGATAAATTATTCACAACGATTCTTCTACGATTAGTCTTAGACGGTATTTCAGGTATTAAATTGTTGATTGATGGCTCATTTACCGACTTTTTGGCCATTATCAAAGCTCATTTTGCCTTTTATGCGATGATTCCAAAATTGGAGCGAGCATCGCCGAAAGATGTAAGTGGAATCTATCAGAAAAGTATCGTTTGGGAATATTTCGTAAAGAAACAAACACCTACACTATGAAAGTAATCGGCATAACGGGTGGAATTGGTTCGGGAAAAAGCATTATTTGTAAAGTTTTTGAATTGCTCGGTGTGCCTGTTTATTATGCAGATGTACGAGCTAATTGGCTTGCTAACAATGATTTACAATTAAGAAAAGAAATTAAAGAATTGCTCGGCCGACAAGCTTACGATGAGTATGGGCAGTATAACCGAAAATGGGTATCCAGTCAAGTTTTTGACAATCCTGAGTTATTGAAAATGCTAAATATGCTTATTCATCCGAGAGTTTTTGATGATACCAAAAGGTGGCTTGCATTACATAAAAACCAACCTTATGTTGTGCGAGAAGCAGCCATAAGTAGTGCGGCAGGCCAAGGCAATGATTTAGATGAAATAATTGTAGTTAGCTGCCCGACTGAGGTCAGAATCAAACGTATCCAACAACGTGACCCACAACGCAGCAACGAGCAAATTAGAGCAATTATTGCTCGTCAAAAAACCGAAGAAGAGTTTGCCAAAATAGCTGACTATCAAATCATTAACAATGATACTCAGTTAGTGTTACCCCAAATATTAGGCATTCATCAAACTATTTTAAACAATTTTTGAGGCCAAATGTTTGGTTTGCAGATAGTCTTTTTCTTCATCCACATCAGTCAATGTTTGGAGTTGAAAATACGTTAAATTTAGCTGCTTACAAACGTCTTTTGCTTCTTGACATACCTGTTCGTGACTCCATTCTTTTCCTAAAAATATTTTTTTAAATACTTCTTCACACTGCTCTCCTATCTTCTCAAAATTAAAGCCAATTAGATAATATCCACCATCATGAGCTGGACCGATAACTACCTCATTTTCTGACAGTTTATTATATGCTTCTTTGATAATTTCGTTGTTTAATTCAAAGCAATCACTGCCAATAATTACAGCTTTTTTATGCTTATTTTGTAAAATTATCCCGAATGCAAATGCCATTTTTAAGCCTAAGTCCTGTGTTTGGTGCTGTATAGATTTTTGATATTCATCGTTATCCCAAATATCATTTTCATCTACAAAATCAGAATAAAATAGATATTTATCCCCCTCTAAATCCTTTGTAATAGACCTTGTGTGGTGCATCAACGTATGATAAATAGTTAAGGCACGCTCGTTACCTACGGTTGCTGCCAAACGGGTTTTTACTTTTCCCAATACTGGATTTTTGACAAAAACAATAATTGCATTGTCATTCAAATGATTTTGTTTTTTTGAAATTTGTATATCTACCGAGTCTCTCATTTATTCTTAATAATTATGCTACGAAAATTGTTTATTGTAAGTTTTATTCTGATTTTTGTTTTCCAAACTTACGAAATTTACCGTAAATTGGTTGCTAAATAAACAAACACTCATAAAAACAATCATCCTTATTCCCACATGAAAAAAATCATCTACACCGAAAAAGCCCCCGCTCCAATTGGTCCATATAGTCAAGCGGTTTTGGCAGGTGACACACTCTATGTTTCAGGGCAAATTGCACTCGAACTTGCTACATCGGGCGACCTAAAAGCTGAAGCACAAAAAGTTATGGAAAATATTGGAAGTATCCTGTCCGAAGCAGGCATGAACTACGAAAACATCGTCAAGTCAAGTATATTCTTGAAAAACATGGATGATTTTGGATTAGTTAATGAAGTTTATGGAAGTTTCTTTACTGCTATGCCACCAGCACGTGAAACCGTGCAGGTAGCTCGTTTACCGAAGGATGTAAATGTCGAAATTTCGGTTATTGCCGTTAAATAAGTTCAAAACCAATTATGAATAAAGTTTTTTGACTATCAAGTATTTATTTTTCAATCAAATTTCATGTCAAAGAGATAAAGTTTACCGTATAATAATTTTCATACCTCAGAATGGGTCTATAATGAATAAAAACTTTTATATTTACGAAAAACAATCGTTCCCTCCCAATATTAATAACTAAAACTGATAGTTTAGCTATGAGAAAAAATTATTTTCTATCATTATTTTTGTTGATGACGGCCTTTTGGCACGTACAAGCAACAGATGGAACAAAATCAACAAATCCGAATGGCAAACCAGCCAACACAACAATGTTTGGGGATGCTAATCCTCTTAATGCTCCGACTGTCCTTGCTGGTGCAGCCGTTGGTGGCGTGGGTACAAAAATTAACCTAACATGGAATGATAATTCAGTGGATGAGACTGAGTTTCAGATTGCATATAGCACTCTTCCAAGTGGATATCAGACAGTAGGTACTGGCATTCAAAATAACCTTTCTGTTGCAGGCCAAACTCTCAGTAACCTTCAACCCAATACTACCTATTATATTTGGGTAAGAGCTATCAGAGATGGAGCAGGTGTATTGCCAACATGCTCACCTCAAACAAATATGCCTGTTGATGGTCCACCTGTTGGTAAAAGTGCTTCTTGCTGGAGTAATGGTATTGTTGTTTCAACCAATGATAGTCTTCCCGCACCAGTAACCGGAGCTATAGTAGCAACTCCTTATTCGCAACGTACAAATACACTTTATTTCACTGATAACTCTACTAATGAGACAAACTTTATCATTGAACGCTCAACAGCAGGCAGTACGTTTGTAGAGATTGCAACGATACCTGGGGTTTTAGGGACTGGACAACGTACATATGTTGATAATACTACTCAGCCAAATACATCTTACGTTTATCGTGTATCACCTCGTAATGCAACAGGTGTAGGTCTACCTGAAGCAACAACGAGTTCTTTCATAACTCCTCCAGACCCTCCAATCCCACCAAATAGCTTGGATACATTCAGTATTGGCCTGAACTCTATTGGTTTATTTTGGATAAATGCCGCAAATAATGCAACTGGTTTCTTGATTCAACGCTCAGTTGATAATAATACTTGGGTAACAATTGGTACGATTCCTCCGTACAATAAGGGCTTTGTAGCTCAAAACTTAGACGAAGGACAAAGATATTTCTTTAGAGTAATTGCCTTCAACGAAGGTGGTAATAGTGCTCCATCGGGTGTGAAAGATGCTACAACTAAAAAGCGTGTTGCTCCAAATCCTGCATTTAACTTGGTTGCAAAAACAATATCGACAACTCAAATTAATTTGAGTTGGAATTTAGGAACACAAGATGACGAGACCAACAATCGTGTTGCACAAGAAATCTATCGTTCATCTATTAGTGCAACAGAGGGTTTTATTAGAATTGCTACCATTGGTGACTATGAAGCAAGCTATTCAGATAAGACTGGCACGCCAAAAACTACTTATTGGTATAAAATTTTAACAACTAATTATCAAGGACAGTCTCCTTATTCAAATCCTGCAAAAGCGACTACATTAGGACCTCCGTATGCACCTACGAACTTAGCTACTGTGCTTGCGAATGATGCTTTGGGTAATACAATTATTAAAACAACTTGGAAAGACAATTCAGACGACGAGTGGGGTTTTGCACTTGAAAGGTCAACTGATAGTACATTTGCAACTGGAGTTTTGAAGGCAGACCTTGATTCTAATACCGTGGCTGCTACGAGTATTCCAATTGAAGAAGGGGTAATTTATTATTTTAGAGTGAATGCTTCAAATAAATACGGTGTTTCTAAATATTCAGCGACTACCAAGCTTGATGTTATTGTGAGTGCAGTACCTAACGCACCTTATGACCTTAAAGGAACAGCCACTGCGGCTGAAGTTTCATTGAAGTGGGGTGATGATTCTAACAAAGAAGCTGCGTTCGATGTAGAGCGTTCATTAGATGGAACTACTTTCACGAAAATTGGTTCAACTGGACGTAATGAGGTAACTTATTCGGATAAGACTGTAAGTGAAAAAACTAAATATTCTTATCGTGTAAGAGCAACAAACATCAAAGGAAGCTCACCTTATACGAATGTATTGGTAATAACAACTCCTGCGAAAGCATCAGCATCTCTCGACCTTACGGCAGAAGATGTATTTAACGTATTTCCAAACCCGACAGCTGATGCAGTGAAGGTTTCGGTTTCAGAAAATATGGTGAAAGAGTCGGGAATGATTATCATCACTGATAAATCGAACAGAGTAATTTCTAAAACTCTTTTAACACCAAATCAATCAGAATATCGCCTTGATTTGAGTAACTATTCAGAAGGAACATATACTATTAGTCTTCGTACATCAACGCAACAAATTACAAAGCGTGTGTATAAATTCTAATTACAATATTGGGTAAATAAAAAGAGGCGTTACAGATTGCAACGCCTCTTTTTTTGTTTGTTTATTTCAGTTTTATTCCCGCATATTTCGCAGAAAACCGCTTACGTTTGTATGAAATCTGTGTGCAATTAAAACAAAAAACTACGTATAGTAAGTGTAATTTTCTTATTGTCAATATTGACTTAAATAGAAGTTTAATACCTATACTTTGTATCTTTAAAATCAAAAATTAAGAGCTTACTACCATTTAACTTTTTGAGTATAATCTTATTAGGTTCGTTTTTATCTACTCGCTGTATAATTTCAGCATATTTTGGCAAATAACAATTAGTATATTGAGCATCTTGCACCGAATAAGAAGGCATATTATATCCTTTCATAATGCTTTTGGGCATATATGATGGATAAATAATTGTATCTCCTTTTGAATACGTTTTCACAATTTTGCTGGCGACTAAAGCATAAGGATTTTTAATTCTTGGCTCAGTAAAAACCTGAAAATATGCTAACGGTTTGTCTTCATATTTATCTCTTATTAAGCCGCCGACATAAAATAATTGAACAAATAAAATGATAGCAAAAAGGTATTTTATCTTTCCTTCAACGGTTAAAAGCGATTGAACAGTGAAGGCAACAAGCACGATTGCGAACGTATATGAATAAGCAATGTAACGAGGAATAATTCGCATGGTATTTTTATCTTGAATCGAAAATACAACTAAAAATAGAATAGGAACAAACGTTAAAAGCAACACAAATAACTGGACTTTATCGAAACGAAACCGTATTTTTCTTAATAAAAGATAAAAACCAACTAAAGCAACCGATAATATGATATGGTGTAATGGAGCAACCGTAAATATAAAAAATGTCATTAAACAAAGACCGACTGCCAAAACTACTTGTAAACGCTGATTTTTGACATAAATAGTTATCAATCCTAAACTTATTGCAGTAGCAATGCTTAATATAAAGTTTTTGACTCCACTGACCGCAAAAGAAACTCCATCAATAATCAAAAACTGCATACTCAAAATATGCCGAAGCTGTTTTATAACCGTTGAAAATGAAGTAATTGCAATCCAATCATTGGGTGAATATTTGGCCATTAATGTATTATCTACTGCACTTTGTTTGATTGAGTGCATCGACCACTGTCCACCACTAAACTTTATCCAAAATAACATTCCCAAGACAGGAATCATCATAGCCAAAGTAAGTCCAAGCCACGCTCTTTGTTTACGAAGAAACAATAAACAGTATAAGCCTTGAATAAGGAATAAAGGAAAAACAGAATAATGATTCATCAGGCAAACAAAAACCACCATTCCATAATCAAAATAGAGGAATGTTGGACGTCTGTTTTTTTCTTCTTCTCTAAAAATCAATAATAATAGATAAACACTCAATAATGAGAAAAAAGCAAGAACAGAGTAATTACGAGCAATTTGCGAATAATTGATAAAATAAGGCGAAATAGCGGCTAAGAATGCTGATAACAGTGCCAAATTATCAGATTTGAGGTGAGTACGAACAAAAATAAAGAGCAATAGAACCGTCAGCACATTAAAAATTAAGGATGGCATTCGCATCGTAAAATCACTTATACCGAAAATTTCAGTATTGTAATGATTCATCAACGAATAAAAAGCCGATGTTCCGTTTTCACGGTTAGCTATTGACTGCTCAAAATCTTCATAAGTACGTTTTTTTTTTTTTTTTTTTGGGGTAAAATACGGAGAATTTAGCTTACGGAGTTCTGGTTGGTTTCCACCTTCTTGTACTAAAAACTGACTAACCAAAAGCCCAAATTTCTCATCTCCTGCAAAGCCATATTCGTCAATTTTATACAACCTCAATCCAGTTGCCAAACACAAAATGGCAATTAAGATTAGTTGGACGTTTTTCTTCAAAAAAAGCTGTATTTGCATCAATTTAGCTGTTTTTTAAATCTGCAATTATCTGAATCGGATTTTCGGAACTAAACACAAAACTTCCTGCTACTAAAGCATTAGCACCAGCTTCAAGTAATTGCTTGGCATTTTTGGACGTTACGCCTCCATCAATTTCAATCATTACATTGGCCGACATTTGACGTACTTTACGCACTTTTTCGTAAGTATGTTCTATGAATTTTTGTCCACCAAAACCTGGGTTTACTGACATAATCAACACCATATCAATATCCTGAATAATGTCTTCCAGCACATTAACTGGCGTGTGTGGGTTGAGTGCAACACCTGCTTTGCAACCTAAATCTTTGATTTGCTGAATTGTGCGGTGCAAATGCGGACAAGCTTCATAATGAACAGTGATGATTTCGGCACCCAATTTCTTGAAAGTTTCTAAATATCGTTCGGGTTGAACAATCATCAAATGTACATCCAATGGTTTTTTGGCATGGCGTTGGATTGCTTCTAAAACGGGCATTCCGAACGATATATTTGGCACAAAAACACCATCCATAATATCAATATGAAACCAGTCAGCTTGTGAAACATTGAGCATTTCGCAGTCACGTTGGAGGTTTGCAAAATCAGCGGCTAAAACAGAAGGAGCGATAATTGCTCCATTGGGAAGAGAACTCATACTTTTTTGGATATTTTTTTCACAAAGTTAGGGCTAAGTAATGATGAATTATTAATGATGAATGATAAATTTCATAAAATACTATAAATTAAGATGTTACAACAAAAAAGTCTGCGTAACCCAATTACGCAGACTTTTTAAAATAAAACTATCGACTGTAAACTACCGACGGTTGGCTTTTCTTATTTATCACGATACAAAACCTCATCAATCAAGCCATAAGCTTTTGCTTCTTCGGCTTTCATCCAATAGTCACGGTCAGAGTCTTGTTCTACTTGCTCAATTGTTTTTCCTGTATGATTTGCTAAGATTTCATATAATTCATGGCGTAATTTGATGATTTCCTTCACGGTAATCTCCATATCACGAGATTGTCCTTGAGCTCCGCCACTTGGTTGGTGAATCATCACACGAGCGTGTGGCAATGCAGAACGCTTTCCAGCGGCACCACCTGCCAGCAATACTGCTCCCATCGAAGCCGCTAATGAAGTACAGATTGTAGCAACATCAGGGCGTACATACTGCATAGTATCGTACATTCCTAAACCTGCATAAACCGAACCACCTGGGCTATTGATGTACATCAAAACGTCTTTTTTAGCATCAACTGACTCCAAGAAAAGCAATTGTGCTACAACTACGTTTGCTACGTAATCATCAACACCTGTTCCTAAGAAAATGATACGGTCCATAATCAAACGAGAAAAAACGTCGATAGCGGCAAAACGCATCGGACGCTCTTCGATGATATTTGGAGTCATGTTCTGAACGTTGTGTTTCATATAATCATCAATTCCTAAACCGCTCATGCCCATGTGATGTACGGCATACTTACGAAATTCTTCTCCAAAGTGCATATTTTTTCAATTAACAGTTATCAATTATCAGTTTTTACTGATGTTTCTTTAAATTTAAAACAGAACGCTTGCCTCCAAAGTTCAAAATAAGAACTTTCTATAAATACGTTTTGTTCGATACAAAGATGTTAATTCTTTTAGAAATTTGTAATCAGAATTTCAGATATTTTCTCAGAAAAAGCGATAAACTAATGTTTGATTACAAAGTAATACCTGATTATTACTATTTTACAATTACCCATTCGTCATTTTATGTCGTCCATTAACTTATGAATACAGGTGAAAAAATACGTCAAATACGCCTTATAAAAGGTTTTTCACAAGAAAACATGGCTGATATGCTTCATATCTCGACTACGGCTTATGGCGATATTGAACGCAATAAAACCGAATTAACAATTTCGAGAGCAACCGAAATTGCTAAGGTTTTAGAGGTAAATCTTGTTGATTTATTGGATATTGGGGTTCATTATGTTGATTTTTCGCTGGAAAAACTCCAACTCGAAAATGAAAAACTAAAAGCCGAAGTTGAAAAATGGCAAATGGCGGCTGCGTACTGGCACGAAAAATACGAAAATCGTTTTGCAAGAAACGCCATGAGAGTAATCACAGAAGAACCCGAACGTAGAAAAATTGGGTTTTGAAGGCATCATTTCGTCACTTTTTTCCACACGTCTACAACATTTTTGATTTTCTTCTAATTTCAGAGCATAGTTTTGTTGAAAATATATGAAAAAGCTATGCAATCATTAAAAAAAATCAGACGATACGAATTCCTTCTTGTATTTATTTCGGTAATCATTTATGTAACCCGAAGGCTTTTCCAAGAAGCAAGACACTTCGACCAAATAGTCACGACCGCTGAGTTAAATAAAATACCACACGCACTTATTTGGGAGCCACTCAGAAACTACAATCACTTTTCAAACACCATATTCCCCATCATTACGGGAGCATTATTTTTCTTAGGCGGGTGGTTTATATTTCATTATTATATTTATCCTCGATTTAAAGAAAAAAAACTCGACTATCAATTATTTATCCTCATTTTCATGAGTACTGCTTTTGTGGTTACGGGTGTTTTCTTATTCGATTTTCTTAAACTATACATTCGTCATACTGTCGATAGTCATGAGCAAATAGCTGGTATAAAAGTCTATTCTCTTTTCCGAAAGTTTTTTCTCTTCACAAACTCAATGGCAGCAGTAGTTATTATTTTGCTGTATGAATGCTTCGCTCAATTTTACTATTTCTTGAATCAAAAACTGAATGAAGAAAAAGAAGAAAATTTTCAGTATTTGATGTATTTCTTGAATATTTCAATCGCTGGTTTTATAATACTGATAGCAATAACGGCCAATCTCCCTCAAAAAAACTATTGGTATGGAGCTGTCAGCGAATTATCGTTAATGGCGATTGGTACTACAACTGTTTACTTTGCACAAGAAGTATTCTACAGAAAAGTTCTCCCTTATTTTTCTTCAGTAAAGTCGCAAGAATTTCAGAATGGAGCAATTTATTTTTTATTTATCAATCTTTTGGGGGCAATTGGCGGATATTTTATTCAATTCATAAGTTGGTTAAATTACTCCCACATATATTTTGAATTTCATGCGGAATGGATTCTTCAATTATTCTTAATATTTATCTTTACTTCTGTTGTCATTGCCTTTTTAAGAAAAGTCATTTTCAAAGAAAAAATCGAACTTAAAACACAAATCGTCTCAAAATCGGCTGAATTATTAAATCTTCGCTCACAAATAAATCCTCATTTTTTATTCAATGCACTGAATACACTTTATTCAGTTTCGTTGAAAGAAAATGCCGAAAAAACGGCTGATGGTATTCAGAAACTGGGCGATATGATGCGTTTTATGCTGAATGAAAACCACCAAGACCGCATTTCATTAAGTAAGGAAATTGAATATCTGCACAACTATATTGATATTCAACGTATGAGAATTGATGAAAACCATGACATCGAAATCAAAGTCAATATACAAAACTCTGAACGAGAAATTTTTATTTCGCCGATGCTACTTAACCCATTTGTAGAGAATGCCTTTAAACATGGTATAAGTTTACGCAACTCTTCGTGGATATACATTACACTTACGCACGATGCACAAAAACTTTATTTTAAAGTACATAATAGTCTGCATCCTAAACAAGAGAATTCGCCCGAACAAGCAAATAATGGCATTGGCTTAGAGAATGTAAAAAAACGCCTCGAATTGATTTATCCCAACCGCCACACGCTTGATATTCAGGTATCGGACAACGATTATTTTGTATCTTTGATTATCGGAATTTATTAGAAATTATGCAAAAAAACATTACTCCCCTTCAGGGGTTGGGGGTTACCGCCATTGCCATCGACGACGAACCAAGAGCCTTAGAGGTTATTGAAATACACGCACAGAAAGTGCCATTTCTTGAACTAAAAGCCACTTTTACTGATGCCTTCGAGGCAATTCCGTATTTGCAGCAAAACAAAGTTGATTTGATTTTTTTGGATATAAAAATGCCTGATATTTCGGGCATTGAGTTTGTGCATATCTTGCAAAAAACACCGATGATTATCTTCACAACGGCCTATTCTGAATATGCAGTGAAAGGCTTTGAACTCGATGCCATTGATTATTTAATGAAACCTTTTGCGTTGGCAAGGTTTACAAAAGCCTGCAATAAAGCCCTCGAAATGAAGCTTTCAAGAGCTGAAAGTTCTCCAAATTTTATTTTTCTAAAAACTGGTTATGAAGAAGAAAAAGTGTTATTTGATGATATTCTTTATATAGAAGCCGAAGGCAATTATATGGCGTATGTGCTACCCAACAAAAAACTTCTATGCCGACAAAACATTGGTGAATGCACAACACAACTCCCTGCAAATCAGTTCATTAGAATTCATCGCTCCTATATTGTAGCGGTGAGTAAAATACAAAAAATCACCCGCCAATCGGTATGGGTGGCGGGTAATGAAATATCAGTCGGTGCTTCGTATGAAGATAAACTCAGTGAAATTCGTGAGCAATTGAGGCTTTAACTCTTATTATTCTTGTTAGTCACTGAATTAATTGGGAGTGTAAACTGAAGTGTGTCAAGTTTTTGGACTTGTGTTAATTCGTTAAATGAAGTTTCAATCTATCACCAAGATACAAGTAATAAGACACAAATAATTAAATTGATTAACTTTGCTTTATGAGAGCGAAGCGATATATCAAATTAACACCTTCAGAGGTTCTTATCTTAGAAAGTGCTTTAAAATAGATTTGAAAGCCAAAAGCATCTGAAAATAGTTTATAGAATAACTACAATCTAAAAATGAGTCAATGATATAGACACTTTGTAAATTCAATTCTTTAAATAGTAGACCTAAATAAAAGAACAAATCAGCTATCAAATCAGTTAAACTGTGCAAAATTCTATTAAAATTACTCTTTTCGGGCATTTTAAAACTATAATGAGCTTCTAAATAGGCACAAGCTGATGTTTGATTGCCATAAAAATGCTTTGCTGATACTATACCGTGGTAATTAATTGTGAATTTTTTAGTTTTCGACGTTTATCTGATTCTTTGTTATCAATTCTCAATAACAAATCATTTAAAAAAACAGTAAATTGCGATTGTAAAATCTTTCATCTGTAAGGTAGTTTTTAGTTTGGAAACCAAAATTACCCTATTTTGAAGGATTTTACTTTTAGTATCATTATACGCAACTTACATTAGTTATACTATTCAAATGGGGTCCATATAAAGGGAAGACTTCCCCGAAGCCTTCCCTTTAAGCTATGTGCATTCACAATCAATTATTTACAATTATCACTTGTATAAGTTGCTGAAACATTTACTTTCCCCGTTGAATTATTATACGTCATTGAACCTGACACACCTGTGCCTCCTGAAGGAACGATAGTAGATGAATTTTTTCCAAATGTAACGTTACCTGAATACGATTTACCACCATAATACGTGTAAAAAATATGTTGTACTCCCTCTCTCAATGTGATGTTTGCTTTACCGCTTCTTGCATAATCCCATGACCATCTTCTTGCGGTTATGTCATAAAAAGCAATCCAAGTTGAGGGCTTAATAATTATGTTATTATTCCTACACTTTGCTGTAAAATCAATGTCAATATTAAGATAGACTGGTGGTGGTGGTGCTGTTATTGTTACTGGAACTTGCGTAATTCCACAAGGATTAAAAATGGCTGTCCCTCCTATTTTAGTATTATCACCCCATTTGTAAACTTCTAATTGCATTCTGTAACCCGAAGGAACGCTACCTCCAAAGGGATTAGATGCACCATTCACAGGGCTAAAATAATACAAATTACCTCGAAATATTCTTGTCCCATTGCTTTGAACAATATACATTTTAGTATAATAATCGTATGAATTTACATAACCAGTTATGTTAGAGCTTACTTTCAGAGAAAAGTTTGTTGGACAAGTTCTATTAAATCTAAGACCATAAAACCAGTCAATATTCCAATAAGATAAGTGACTTGCTTTAAAAGATGCCACTAATTTTCCATCACTTCCTTTTATTATAACAGCCTCTCCTTCTTCTTTCCACTGTCCTGTTTCACTTTCATAACTCCAAGTTGGAATTTTATCTCCTTCACGTACTTTCTGACCCGTTTCGGGGTTGTCTAATTCTGCACTGACCCCTACTTTTATATCAATTGGTTTAGAAAATCCAGTCACTTTTTTCCCCCCCGCCTCCATGTCAACAGCTACAAAACCAGCAGTAATAAATTCTCCATTGGTATTAGTGCCATTTTGCGTTGCAACATTTAGTGGAGAAAAGCCTCCTGGAAAATTACTTAAAGCTTCTTCATTTTGAGTACCATATTGTACTACTTGTGCATTTACCGTTGTTGCATTGATTACATTTCCTGCTGCATCTTTTACTTGTGTTCCTGGTGCAATAGTAATTTGTGCTGTCTCAGCTTTATCCGCCGTAGCGGGTACAGTAATCGTTTCTCCCGCTGTTAATGATAATACCTTCGTGGCGGCAGCAGCACCATCCGGCGGACTATTAACACTTGTTAGGGGAATTTCAAACGATAAGGAACTATCCGCACTAACAACAGTAATCGTTTTACTGGTTGATACATATCCAGCTCCAGAAACAGCCACTGTAAAATTGATGGGCTTCGTTTGCGATGGGCTAACATTGTTTTTCAAAACTAATGGAAGTACATTTCCTGCTACCGTATAATCTTTACCACCCGCATCGTTTAATACTACATCTTTATCTGGGCCCGAAATCGTTACGGTTAAACCTTCTGGTACTTTTGTTGCATCTGGATTACCATCAACAAACCTTAATAATATTGGAGCTTTAAAAATGTCTGTATTTACAGTTAATTGTACGTCTTCAAAGGGATTAGTCTTCTGGCAAGCAAAGACGACGAAAAATACGAAAATTGCGTATAATACAGGACGAAAATGATTTATATGTTTTAGTTTCATGATTTCTTATATTTTAATATTAAAGTTATTTGTTTACACGCACTGCCAATCTAACATTTAATATTGGCCAGTAACGCCAATCATTCATGTTGGCTTGAACTTTTGCCTCTTGTTCGTTCATGCTACTAAGGCGTTCCGTACCTGTTAATGATACTACTGGCTGCTTTAGGGAGTATGTTCCTAATTCAAAACCCAAACCTACTCTTCTCTTAGGAACTGCTCTTCCAAATCCTATACCTGCAAATGGTGCAATTCCTTTACCATAATCTAACCCAAATTTGAAAGATCCAACTTCTTTAGGTGTAAATACGGTCTCGCCAAAAGTATAATCTCCCATTGGCGTTGCCAATACTTCCAAGTTACCTTTTAATACATAGCTCACTCCTCCAAGTAATTTAAAGCTACTCTTCGCAAAAGGGAAATATTCCAACGATAGGCCTAAAGCACTCATATTAAGGCCGCTACCCAACGCTATTTTCTCGCCTGAAATATCCAATTGCGTAACTGTATTATATTTAAAGTAATTGTACTTCAACTTAACACTTAAGTGCTTGTTAGATTGATAGGAAAAATCCAAACTGGGGGTTGTTCCTATGCCTAAGCCAATAGCAAACTTTCCATCATTGGGGTTTTTAATTTTAACTTTTTCCTGACAAAAGGCATTCCCTCCGATTGTACAAATGGTCACCAAAATTAATAGTAGTTTTTTCATGCTGTAATATTTATAAAGATTTAATTTATGTTATAGACATTCTTCTTGTGTATAGTAAAAAGTATATACTACCTGTTATCCACGTTTTTTGTTTAACCTTTTTAATCTATTTTAAGCAGATAAGTTATTTATTAGCGAATATAAAAAGCTTTTTTACATAAAAAGACATTTTAAAACTAATCTTTGGCTCATTCGTTAGAAGTTTGGCCAAAATTTAAGTGACTCCCCTATTTATTTAAAATATTCAAACTCAAACCTTTAACAAACAGCATTTTTCACGATTTAGTGATAAGATTCAATTTGAACGTTTTGTTTTGGTGTTGCACTTTTATCAAAAATAAAAACATGAGCAGCTGAGAACCAATCTATTACTTTTTCGAGTGTGCTGTTATTAAATTCAACTCTCATTGTCTTAAGGATTATTTCATAACCAGCTTCTTAAAGCTTTTTGAGTACTTCCTTACAACCGTCATTATATTTACCATTTAATAGATATGTATGCTATACAACAATAACATCGAAGTCTAAATAAATTTTCATTTTACACTTATCGTCATCGTAATGCTTGATATATGGAGATTATTTAAAATTTAATCTAAATAAAGATGCAATTTAGTTTCAATACTAAACCTTCACAATACCCCTTTCGGGGGATTTGGAAATGTATATTCTCATCTTTTCAATAATCAACCCTTCAACCCACATTTTTTTATTCAATGCACTGAATACACTTTATTCAGTTTCGTTGAAAGAAAATGCCGAAAAAACGGCTGATGGAATTCAGAAACTGGGCGATATGATGCGTTTTATGCTGAATGAAAACCACCAAGACCGCATTTCATTAAGTAAGGAAATTGAATATCTGCACAACTATATTGATATTCAACGCATGAGAATTGACGAAAATCATGACATCGAAATCAAAGTCAATATACAAAACTCTGAACGAGAAATTTTTATTTCACCGATGTTGCTAAATCCATTTGTAGAAAATGCCTTTAAACACGGTATAAGTTTTCGGAATCCTTCGTGGATATACATCACGCTTACGCACGATGCACAAAAACTTTATTTTAAAGTACATAATAGTCTGCATCCAAAACAAGAGAATTCGCCCGAACAAGCAAATAATGGCATTGG
>JAIYBU010000010.1 GCA_027488335.1 Cytophagaceae bacterium | reverse complement strand
CTCTGATTCTCCATTAGTAAATGGGTTTTAGGGTCTAAAATACATAATACAATGGCAGTAACACAGTTGAAGCGTAAAGCAAAAAGAAACCAAGCAGTAGCTAAAAATAGAATTGCAACTATTAAGCGTTTATCTTTGAAATTAGATGTTAAGCGTGTTGATATCGAGGCATTGAAAGCAGAATTTACAAAATAATTCTTGCAGTTCGGTTATCGAACAAAAAAAGAGATACTCGACGAGTATCTCTTTTTTTGTTGTCCGATGATGAAAAATTAATCAAACTGGGACTTTGAATTATCTATTTTTGTAATCGAGAGTTTCTGTTTTACTCTCTTTTCTCTTTGTCTGAGAGCTTTTTTAAGAAGTTTCTTGTTTTCCATTCTGACTTTAAAGATAATCGCTTGCCCAAATACACACAGACCACCATTAATCATAATTAGACTATAGCTTCCCAACAAAAACCAACGCAAAAACGGTGCATTAGTATGTTTTAGGTTAGATGCTTCGCTAAAAATACTCAGACCAAAGCCAATTAGGACTAAACCGCCAATGGCACTCAAAAGCCATTTAGTGTAAAGACTCATTCGTTTCAACATTTTTTTTCCAGGTGGTTTTTGTTTTTTAACTTCCATCTTCTTGAATCTTTATTGGTATTGGTGTAAAATCTAAGAACAAAAATAACTAATTTTGAGAAAAAAACAGAACAAATATCAATTAACAATTATCAATTAGGTCGTAAATTTCTACCTCAAATTACTTATAATCAATATTTTGTATGATTATGAAAGAAATTTCACTTCACGACAAGACTCAGTACTCAGAACTCAAAACTCAGAACTCTATTAAGCATGGGCAAAATTATTAGTTTTTTACTCCGATTTATACCTCGTAAATACCTCCAGCTATTTAGCCATATTCCGCTCAAAATTTATACGTTTGTCTTGAAAGGAAACAATGTTGAATGCCCTGTTTGTGATGCAAAACTTACGAAGTTTATGCCTTACGGACGTTTGGTTTCTCGTCCAAATGCACTTTGCCCGAACTGTCTGGCTCTCGAACGCCACCGACTAATGGCACTTTATTTGAAAGAACGTACAAATTTCTTTACTGCTAAAAATCTGAAAGTATTGCACGTAGCACCCGAATATTGTTTCATTGACCGTTTTGAGGAAATGAAAAATTTGGAATATATTACAGCCGATATTGAGTCGCCGTTGGCAAAAGTGAAAATGGATATTCATCAAATCCCGTTTGAGGAAAATACTTTTGATGTAGCGATTTGCAATCACGTAATGGAACACGTAGATGATTACCACAAGGCAATGTCGGAACTTTATAGAGTACTAAAACCAAATGGGTGGGCAATTATTCAATCGCCACAAGACTGGACGAAAGCTCATACTTTTGAAGACCCAAGCATTACTGACCCACGTGAACGTGAACGTGTTTTCTGGCAAAACGACCACCTTCGTTTGTTTGGTCGTGATTATGGACGTGAACTTGAAAAAGCTGGTTTTACAGTAACAGAAGATGATTTCGTGATGAAAATGTCGAAAGATTTAGTAAAACGCTATTCTTTACCAAGCGAGGAAATTGTCTATTTCTGTGAGAAAAAGTAGAGAAATTCACTTAATTGTATTTAATTCATCTATATAAACACACAATTCGGAGAATTGTGCTACTATCTATCAACCAAATAATATTCAACCTATGAAATTTAAAGACAAAGTTGTAGTCATTACTGGCGGAAACTCTGGTATTGGCAAAGCAGCAGCCATACTTTTTGCCAAAGAAGGAGCAAAAGTAATGATTGCCGATTTATCAGAAAAAATGGGCGATGACCTCGTAGAAGAAATAGAAGCAGCAGGCGGAGAAGCAACATTTATCAGAGTAAACGTAACTGACCTCGACGATGTGCAACGCATGATTGAGCAAACAATCAGCCGATTGGGTCGCTTTGATATTTTGGTCAATTCGGCTGGAATTTTGGGGCCACGCATCCGCACTGATAAATATCCCGAAGAAGACTTCGATAAAGTTATTAATGTAAATGTGAAGGGTCTTTGGAACTGCATGAAAGTGGCTTTGCAGCACTTCATAGCTCAACGTAGCGGGAACATTGTCAATATTGCATCAGTAGCTGGACATTTGGGCATGGTCGGACACATTGCCTATTCGGCAAGTAAGCATGCCGTAATAGGAATGACCAAAACTGCGGGAATTGAGTACGCCAAACATGGTATCAGAATCAATGCGGTTTGTCCAGGTTTTACGCAAACCCCAATGCTCGAAGGTGCAGACACAGATGATGCTTATTTGGAGGCACTTCAACACGCAACTCCGATGAAACGCTTCGGTAAACCCGAAGAAATTGCAAGTGCAATTTTATACTTGGCAGCTGAGGAATCTTCATTTATGACTGGGCAAAGCATGATTTTAGATGGTGGGCTGATTTTGCAGTAACTCCTCGCCGCTAAAATTTTAAAACTAAAATAAAACCTCTTTTGGCTTTAGGTTATGAAAAATACATTCGATTTAACAAATAAAGTAGCCGTAATTACGGGTGCAAGCAAAGGGATTGGCGAGGCCATTGCCCGTATATTTGCTTCTCACGGAGCAAAAGTTGTCGTTAGTAGCAGAAAACAAGCTGATTTGGACGAACTGGCTGCCGAAATTAAAGCCGAAGGTGGCGAGTGCATAGGGATTGCGGCTAACACTGGTGATATGGCTCAACTCCGAAACTTGGTTGACAAAAGCGTAGAAATCTACGGTGGAATTGATATTTTGGTTAATAATGCCGCCACTAACCCTGTTTATGGGCCATCGCTTGATTGTTCGGAAAGTGCTTTCGATAAAATTATGCAAGTGAATGTAAAAGCTCCTTTTGAATTGGCCAAAATGGTGCATCCAATCATGAAGTCTCGTGGTGGTGGTAGTGTAATCAATATCAGTAGTATTGCTGGGCATACGCCTGACCCGGGTTTGGGCATGTATAGTGTCAGCAAGGCTTCTTTGAATATGCTAACCAAAGTTTTGGCAAAGGAATGGGGGGCAGATGGTATCAGAGTAAATGCGATTGCTCCGGGTTTGATAAAAACAAAATTCAGCCAAGCTCTTTGGGATAATGAAAAAACGTTGGCTCATTTTACCAAAAACCTGCCAATTGCTCGCATGGGAAGTGTAGAAGAAATTTCACCAATGGCACTTTATTTAGCTTCGGAGGCATCGGGTTATACAACTGGTGGCATTTTTGCTATTGATGGTGGTACGATAATCTAATTAGGAATTAGAAATAGAGAATTAGAAACTTAACCTTAATTCTCTATTCCTAATCGCACGGGCAACCCCGTCTCAATTTTTTAATTCCTAAGAATGAACGTTTGCATAATTATTCCAATTTATCAAGAGAAACTGAGCAACACCGAAGAAATTTCGCTTGCTCAAGGAATACGTGTATTGGGGCATTATCCGATTATTATTATTAAGCCCAAATCTTTGAATATCAATCATTTACAACAACAATATTCGCAAATAAAATTGGAGGATTTTGATGATTCTTACTTCAAAAGCACGCTTTCCTATAATAAACTTATGCTTTCAGAAGAGTTTTACGGTCGGTTTTTGAAGTATGAGTATATGCTTATCTACCAGTTAGATGCCTTTGTTTTTCGTGATGAACTCGAATATTGGTGCAAACAAGGCTATGATTATATTGGAGCTCCGTGGCGAATTGAGATAGATTTTGATTCGAAAATCAAGGAATTTATTTGGAATGTGAAGAAGAAAATTGCTCTATGGTTTGACCTTAAGGAAGAACTTTATGGCAAATACGGCCCGAAAGAAATCATCATGAAACGAGCCGTTGGCAATGGTGGGTTTTCGCTAAGAAAAACCCAAAAATTGCTCAGTATGATTCCGAAAAATCAAGAAAAAATTGAGGAATATCTCGAAAAAGTTAAGACTCACCCAGCCTATAATGAAGATATGTTTTGGGGAATTGAGCTAAACCGCTACCTACCTCAACTAAAGATTCCTAATTGGCGAACGGCATTAAAATTTGGTGTTGAACACATGCCAGAAAAAGCTTATCAACTCAATGGTGGTTTGCCATTTGGCTGCCACGCATGGGATATTTACGAAACTGATTTTTGGAAGAAAGAGATTGAAAAGTTCGGGTATAAATTTTGAAAACTCTACTAATTTACAAATGACAGCTTGAAAACCTGTTCTACGAAATAAACACCTTATGCGAAAATACTGCGGAACACCACGAGAAACCATTCCTTTTACAATCATGGATTTTTTTGTGGATATTTAT
>JAIYBU010000177.1 GCA_027488335.1 Cytophagaceae bacterium | reverse complement strand
GATTTGGATTGCCGATTATGTATTGGCAGGTTATGGAACTGGTGCAGTTATGGGGGTACCTTCTGGCGACCAACGTGATTGGAATTTTGCTACCCATTTTGGTTTGCCAATCGTACAAATACTTGATGCTCAAGCAGATATTGAAACACAAGCCGATGCTACCAAAGAAGGAAAATACATTAATTCAGGTATGATAAATGGCCTTGAATACAAGGAAGCAACCGCCAAATTGATTGCTTGGCTGGAAGAACGAGGCCTTGGAAAAGGTAAGGTGAATTATCGTTTGCGTGATGCAGTTTTTGCCCGTCAACGCTATTGGGGTGAACCAGTTCCTGTATTTTTTAAGGATGGTCTTCCCTATTTAATTGACAAAGAAGATTTGCCTTTAGTTTTACCAGAAATTGACAAATATTTACCAACTGAAGATGGAGAACCACCGTTAGGACGTGCCGAAGGTTGGAATTATAAAGGTAATGAATATGAACTAAGTACTATGCCAGGTTGGGCTGGAAGTAGCTGGTATTGGTTCAGATACATGGATGCTCATAACGAACAAGAGTTTGCCTCGAAAGAAGCCATTGACTACTGGCAAAACGTTGACCTTTACTTGGGTGGAACCGAACACGCTACTGGTCACTTATTGTATAGCCGTTTCTGGAATAAATTCTTGAAAGATAGAGGACATGTACCCCAAGAAGAATACGCCATGAAGCTCATCAATCAAGGGATGATTATGGGGCGTTCAAACTTCGTATATCGTTTGAAGGATTCTGAAAAAGTTACATTTGTTTCTTACGGTTTGAAAGACCAATATGAAACAACAAAACTTCATGTGGATGTAAACATAGTAGATAACGACATTTTGGATGTTGAGAAATTTAAAGCTACAAGAAATGACATTGGCGATGAGCCTCAATTTATTTTGGAAGACGGAAAATATGTTTGTGGCTCGGAAGTAGAAAAAATGTCAAAATCGAAGTTCAATGTTGTAAATCCAGATACAATTGTTGAGCGATACGGTGCTGATACATTCCGTCTTTACGAAATGTTTTTGGGGCCATTGACCGAAAGTAAACCTTGGGATACACGTGGTATTGAAGGGACGTATAGATTTGTACGTAAAGTATGGCGTTTGTTCTTCGACCAAAATGGTAAAAATTTGGTAGTTGATGCCGAAGCAACCAAAGAAGAATTAAAGGCTTTGCACAAAACAATCAAGAAAGTAAACGAAGACATTGAATCATTCTCATTTAATACTTCTGTGAGTTCGTTTATGATTTGTGTGAATGAACTTTCAGACCTAAAATGCCATAAAAAATCAATTCTTGAGCAATTATTGGTCATTTTGTCGCCTTATGCTCCGCACGTAACCGAAGAATTATGGCAAGTTTTGGGGCATACTGATAGTATTACGACCCAACAATTTCCAACTTTCGATGCTAAACATTTGGTGGAAGATTCATTTGAATATCCGATTCAGATTAATGGGAAAGTGCGTGCCACACTCAATTTCCCTGCTGATATGAGCAAAGAAGAAATTGAAAAATTAGTTTTAGACAACGAGTTGGTTTTAAAATGGTTGGAAGGGGCAACCCCTAAGAAAATCATTGTTGTTCCGAAGCGAATCGTTAATGTTGTAATATAATTAGTTGAAGGGTGACATCAATTTGTCACCCTTTTTTATTATTTAACCCCACTATTTTACCGTTAAATAAAAAATATATTGTTCTTTAGATTTACTTTTTTAGGTTTGATATTATTTTTATCATTCTTCAAAAAACTCATCTGATATGGAATTATCATTTCCAAAGCACGACCTACCTATTGAACAAATTCCAAGTAAGGGTTTAACACAACTCTCACTTTTACAAAGAATAAAGTACTATTTTTGTGTAAAAGACTTCAAAAAAAGGGTAAATGGGCAACCTGATTTTTCTGTATCAAATGACGATTGGAGGCTACTTGCCACAGGTCAGAGTATTGATGGCTCTGGTCGTAAATTTACTTGGCTAAAACCAGAATGTGATGTTTTTGGCTTTGCTCTATCTTTTCTATTTACAGATTTCAATTTCGGTGCGTGTAAAGGTCTAAGCCACGAAAAAAGCAATAGAGGTACACAAAAATTAGGATATATCAGAATTCGAACAATATTTAGAAAGCAACAAGACGATACAAATCTTTACGTTGATACCGAAAATATTGCCTATTTAGATTTAGAAACCGCACTAATCAATCAAGAACGGTCTATTACTTCAACAAGTTGTTTGCGATTTTTAAGTCAAATTTCGGATGCCAAAGAACGAGAGAGAATAGCATCAAAAATAAGAGAGGAGGTCTATTCTTCCGACCCAAAGAATTTACCAAAATCGAACGCAAAAATTCCTGATAAACTTCTGAAAGATAAAACTGTTGCCATCAAAAACGAAGGAATGATTATCTTTAAAAGTCGTATTTTCAATGAAATTATTGAAAAATATGAAGGCCATTCTAAGGGTTCTCAAATAAAATTTACTTGGAACGAGAAAGAAAAGCAAATCAATTACCTTTTTAGTGTTAACCCCGAATATATTTCCGATTTACCTTGTCCAAATCCACCAATTTGTGGAACTCCATAAATATGACTTCTTATCAATTCTATAAATGGTTTGGACTATGTATTGAACTATTACCAATTATACCCTTTCTAATTGGTAATCAAAAGTGGCATTTATTGAGTCGAGCCTTGAGAGTTTTTATATTGTTTTTTTTAACCGAATGCTGTTTAAACCTTTGCCAAGATTATTTTTTTTATCATAACAGTTCAAACCTATTTCTCTATTACTTTTACTCTTTTTTCAATAATCTTTTCTTACTGTATTTCTACTACTTGTTGTTTGAAGAAAGCATTGAAAAAAGAATAACCCTAATCGTATTTATTTTTAATAATCTTTTGTTGCTAATCGATTGGCTCTTTATTGATAAACTTAGCTACAATTTTTACTCTAACATTTTTATCAATTTCACGATATTTATTGTAAGTGCTTATTTTTTTTCAACTTATTTTTTGCAATCAAAAACCCAAAACTCGCCAATCGAAAATGTAAACTTTACGGTTTCGATTATCAGTACTTTTTTATTTTTTGTTAGAGTAATTAATGTAGTTTTTGATAAACTCTTATTAGAAACACAATTTAACGCAACCTTCTGGCTGTTTGAAAAAATAATCTACAATTACTTTATGTTAATTTTCCTACTATTCTACTCAATAAGCCTTTACACTTATAAAAATGACAAAAAATAGACTTCTAATTTTTATAATGTTTTTTCTAAAGTTTTCTTTTGTGCATGGACAAATAGAAACTAACAAACGTATAGATGAACTTGAGATAAGTAATTTTAGGAGTCATATTGGCTACAATAGTTCTAATAAAGACTCAGTTTGGAATATTAACAGTAAAATACACTTGCCATCTCAACCAACTTACCTTAGTTTGACCGTACGAGAAAAAAGCGATACCGCCAAGCTTAACTTAATTGCCATTATATATGAGCAACTGAAAATATACGACACGCTTCAAATGGGTTCAAACCCAACGCTTACACTTTTTAATCTTACAGGAGGAATTTATATACTCAAAATAAAAAATTTAAACACACAGCACGAGGCAGAAATTTCATTTTCAATTGAACCCGTCTTTTGGGAAAAATGGTGGTTCAACCCATTTGTCCTCATAGTACTTTCTGCCCTACTTGGTTTACTGTTTTATTTTTTTTATTTGATACAGCTTCGGCAAAAACTACAATCGCAGTCGCTTCAGCACTCCCTCGAAATAAAAGCATTGAGAGCTCAGATGAATCCACATTTTATTTTTAATAGCATGAATACGATTGATGCGTATATTTTAAGAAAAAGATTCATTGAAGCCTCAGATTTCCTACAAAAATTCTCCAAACTTATTCGTAGAATACTCGAAAACTCTGAATATCAAACCACAAGTATTGCACAAGAAGTAGAAACACTAAAACTTTATATCGAACTCGAACAAGAGCGTTTCTCAAACTCATTTGATTTTCAGTTTCAGATTCAACCCAAACTACTCAACCAAGATTATCAAATTCCACCGCTTCTGATACAACCATTTGTCGAAAATGCTATCTTGCACGGAATCAGACATTTAACTGAAAGAAAAGGATTTATCATACTTGAAATGAGTATTAAAAATAGTCTCTTGAATTGTACGATTCATGACAATGGGATTGGACGAATGGCCTCGGACGAAATCAATAAACAGCGACAAGCCAATCATAAGTCAATGGGAATAAATGTAACAATGGAACGAATCAGAACTTATCAAGCAATTTATGGAGATACGATGGAAACAACTGTCGATGATTTAGAAGAAGGTACTACAATCACCATTAAATTACCCCTCATAAAAAATTAAACCTTTTGTTAAAATGAATGCAATTATCATTGACGATGAAGAGTCTTGTATTGAATCTCTTTTAGCGAAAATTGAAATGTTTGTTCCCCAATTAAAAGTCATCAAAACCTATCTTCTCCCACAAGAAGCCCTGCAAGAAATACCCAAACTTGATGTCGATGTAATTTTTCTTGATATAGAAATGCCCAACATGAACGGAATTACTTTTGCACAAAAGGCTAATCTTTCCTCCACAGAAATTATTTATACAACCGCCTATCTAAAATATGCAATTGACGCCTTTCGAGTTTGTGCATTCGATTTCTTACTAAAACCAATCGACCGACATGAATTATTGAAATCTATCAATAGATTAAGCGAAAAAAAACAGGAAATTAAGCAACAAACGATTCCAAGACTACATGCCCGATACAACAAAGTTACGGTGCATACCTCAAAAGGTTTATTGTTTGTTCCTATGCAAAACATTTTATGGCTCGAATCAGATAATAATTATACAACCCTGCACTTATTAGAGGCTAATTCGATTGTGACAAGTCGCTCAATAGGCGATTTTGAGGAATTATTACACATCTTTGATTTCGTCAGGATACATCAGTCAACCATTATAAATCTACAACATTTGCAAGAATACAT
>JAIYBU010000165.1 GCA_027488335.1 Cytophagaceae bacterium | reverse complement strand
TCAATTCTAATTCCGTCTTTAGTGAAAAAATCTGCATTCGCTGCTCTATTTCCTGAAAGAATATTATCGTTCCACTTCTTGTTTAATTGTTCTAATGCTTTAATATCTTTTTCTAAAGATAGCTTTTTTTGGCATGATGTTAAAATGATTATAGATAGAGTTAGAATTGAAGCTAATCGTTTCATAAAGTATTTGATTTTTTTCGTTTTAAACGTACTAATAGTAAGTAATTGTAGTATTATTGCTAACTCCAAAGTGAGACGATGGGTGAGGTTTACGTGATAGGAAAATGGTATAAATTTATAGCCCTTTCCGCCTTACGAATGTTAGGAAGGGTGCTGTAAAAGTAATAAAAAAAGGCTTAATATAGTAGCTCAACTAAGACAATATTTGAGATGTTAACAAACTGTCTTGTCCTAAAAATCCTTTTCACCTCCCAAATCTCAAACCAATAGTCGTAATATTCTGCGTGGCCGAGCTTCGTTCTAATTTATTCAAGAAAACATTTTTTATATCAGCTTCCACAAAAAGATTCACCACACCGTAGCCCATATTCAGAATGATTCCGTAGCGGTACGGATTCTCTGGGTTTTTGATGCTCACTTTTGTTTCTTGCCGATTGAGAGCTTTTATTTCGGCGTAATTTCTGCTGCCTCTCAGCAACATTCCGATATAAGCTCCAATGCCAAAATTGAAGGTTTTTTGATTGTTTTGTCCGTAGAAATTGATGGTCGGAATTATCTTAAAATCAGTATAAAACAACGACTGATTATTGGTATAAGGCGTTATTTCTTTCGGTAAAGCAGTGGCACTTAAGCGGTCAACGGTGTAGTAATTATCGCCATTGCGGGCGGGTTTGAAAACCGCCACTGTATCATATTTGGTATTATCAAGACTATTGAGGCGTAGCAAGTAAGATGTGCGTTTGGTGCTGATGCTCTGCAAATTATACCAACTTACATCAAAACCGTAGCGAAGCACGATTTCTTTATGACCAGTACGAATAAAACTTTCTTGACGCATCAAAGCTACGCTCAAACTCGGCGAAGTTAGGAAGTTTTGGCGAAAAATTTGCTCCGTCATCTTAAACGGATTGTATGTAACGGTACTGACAGACAGATAGTTAGCCGAGTTTAGTCCTACCGAAAGATTTATATAGGTATTGTGTTTGAGGCGTTGCCACGAAGTCATACCTTCCAGTTGCCGTTGAGTGGTCATTTCTTTGGTGTAGCTATTACCCTCGTAGTCTTGTCGGAAACTTCGACGAACGTTCGATGGCATTTCGTCCAAATCCTGATTCATCTGTATCACAATTCTATTCAAATCGTATTTTTCGAGAGCCTTTAGGTCTTCTTTGGTTTGTCCCCAAAGCACAATTCGTTTACGTTTGCCAATATTTACTACTATTGAGTCAATATCGGTCGTTTCTTTGGCAAAAGCGAGCGTCGTCAAACACAAGAATAGCAATGTGAGCCGTTTATTCATTTAAATTTTACGTTTCGATGGAATCTTATCAGTAGAAACACTGATAACGGAGAGTGGGTTTTTGGCTAAAGCTAATATGAGGTGTGCGAAAACTTTTACGTTATGCCATTTTCTACACAGACAAAAACTACCTATTGGTTGAATCGGCAGCCATTGTTTCATTTTTGAAGCTTTCTTTTACAAAAGCCCAAACCTTGTTGGGTCTATTGTTGATGGAAGGTAATTCTTCGGTTGCTTCAGTTCCTTTTTTGCCAATTTTTCTACTTAAACGAGCCATCAAGCCCTTTTTCTCTTCCTTACGAGATGTTTGATTATAGTCTTCTTCATCGTCGGGAATTTCCAGAATCGCTACTCGCTCACGGCGTGGTTGAGTAACACGTTTCTCAATAAAGCCTTGATATGGCACAAATCTATAATTATCATTCGCAGGTGTTTGCTGATTCGTATTCGATTCGTTTTCGCTCGATGAAACAATGTTTTGTGTTTCATTGACTGCCACGACTGACTCTTCTGCTACTAAACCTTCTTTCATAGAACTTGGGAGAATTATTTGTTCTATTGTCTGTTTGTTAGTGGTAGCCATAACTTTTACCGCCTTATTTGTGCGGTTATCTTTATTGACTATTAGTTGTGTAGATTCAGAAGTGGGGCTTACGATTGGTTGTGTTGAAATAGTAGGATTTATGTTGATAATGGCTTGGTTATTAGTTGTTATATCTGTTTTTTGATTGTAGAAATACATGCCCAGTCCGCCCAGCAAAATTACACTTGCTGCTACTGCCTGCCACCAAACAAAAGGCGTTTTACGCTTCGTTTGTTTTTGTTCGATGCGTTGCCATGCGTCTTGTTTGTTCCATTCAAAAAGCTGAGATTCTCCGAATGGCGAATTTCTTTCAAAATCACTTTTACTGATTTTTTCTTGAATTTTCTTATAAAACTCCTCTGTTTGCATGTGTTTTATTCATTAGTAGAATTTTCTTCTGTAATAATTTTCGAGCGTGGTTTAGTTGCGATTTTGATGTACCTTCATTGATATGAAGTTGTTCGGCAATTTCTTTGTGCGAATAGCCTTCAATAGCAAATAGATTGAAGACTGTACGATATCCATCGGGCAGCTCGGCAATGAGCTGATAAATTTCATCGCTCGAAATCGAATCCAGTATATTAGCATCAACGGGTGTTTCAATAGCCTCACTTTCGGGCATTAGTTGAAAATTTGCTTGTTTTCTGAGTAGCATCAGCGACTCGTTAATAACAATTCTTTTCATCCAAGCTTCAAACGACCGTAAATTATCGAACCTAAAATTAACTGCTCCCTCAAAAATCTTTAGAAAAGAATCAACCACCAAATCTTCGGCTGTCATGCGGTCACGCACGTAGCGATATGCCACCCGATACAAAAAGCTTCCATAATGCTCAAAAATATTCTTTTGGGCAATGGGGTTTTTGCTTCGTAAGCTTTCGATGGTCGAGGTTGCTATCAAGTGGTTTTGTAACTGACGTTTCCTATGATGTAAATGCAGAATACACCCTTAAAGTTGTATGAAGATGAAAATATTTTTCGGTCTTAACTATTTGGCTGTAAGTATTTTCAAGGTTTTTAGGAGCGAAAAGTAGTTGTTCTGAGTTTTGCAATAAAATTATTAGAAAAAACTACTAAAATAATTGAAGACTTTTTGTTTTTTCGGTTGAAATCTCTAATTTTGCAGTCCGTTTTAGAAAAATAATAGGAATTTCAATAAATAAAGTAATGAAAAAAGATATTCATCCAAATTATAGACCAGTTGTTTTCTGGGATTTGTCAACGGGTTTCAAATTCTTGACAAAATCATGTGCCAATACCAAAGAAAGTATCGTTTGGGAAGATGGTAACGAATACCCAGTTTACAAAGTGGAGGTTAGCTCTGACTCACACCCATTCTATACTGGTAAAAATGTATTGCTTGATACAGCAGGTCGTGTTGATAAATTCAACAGACGTTACGGTAAGAAATAATTTTCTTCGGTATCAGAAAAAAAGCCTTTCAAAATTTATTTTTGAAAGGCTTTTTGGTTTTATAACTTGTTATTTTAGTGTAATGAAAAAATACTTCTGCTTTTTGCTGCTTTTCAATACAATTTGTGTGTCGGCACAGACGGTTAAACTGCAACTCCTTAGTAAAACAGATAATGTCCCGATTCAATATGCTTCTGTAATATTATTAAAGTCAAAGTTAGGAATGTATTCTGATGAATTTGGAAGACTTGAAATGGATTTGCCTATTGACGATTCTTTATCTATTTCTTGTATTGGATATGAAACATTAACAGTGAATACAAAAAAATAAAAAATCAGTCTAAAATTTTTCTTCAACCAAAGTTTTTTGAGTTAGAAGAAACTGTTGTTAAGGTGAAAAAAGAAAAGGATAAAGTCTATAAAGTGGGAAATTACTGGGACAAACAAAAACGATATTTAAAACCCGTAATAGGTACACAATGGGCGATTCGATTAAAAAATGTTTATCAAAAAGATGGAAATATTGACTCTATATTTTTGAAATTTTTGAAAGGAGGTCAAACGAAAGATTCACGAATAATGATTCGTTTATATTCAGTTGATTTTGGCTGTAATTGTCCAGGACGAGAAATTCTTCAACAAGCAATTGTCAAAGATATAAAGCCACATCAATCTACTGTTACAATTAACGTACTTGATAAAAATATTCAATTTTCTAACGACGGAATGTTTATCTCGTTAGAAATATTGGGTTTTGTCGATAATGGAGTTTACGAGCCAATAAAATTTGGTTATAATGTTGAACCAGTACTTGCTTTATCGAAAGAGTCGTCCGAATATGATAATTGGATTAAAACGCCATTTAAGAAACATTGGGAGCAATTTTTTGTAAAAAATAAACTAATGTTTGGAGTAACAGTTTTCTATTAAAATCGTTTCTTCTTCAAAAACGGATGCAGCACCACTGATAGTAAAATTAAAGCACCGCCGATATAAAAGCCCGAAGTCATTTTTTCGCTTTCGCCAAAGATAAAATAGGCCATAATGATGCCGTAAATAGGCTCCATATTGATAGAAAGATTGAGTGTAAATGCCGATATTTTTTTGAGCAAGTGCATCATTTCGATATACGGATATACCGTACACACCAAGCCCAAAATGCCAACCCAAAGCCAATCGTAATGAGTAGGTGTTAGCTGAAAATGCTCATTCGGTAAGGCGAAGATAATGAGAGGGATGTAAATCCATGTAGCACCAAAAGCCCCAACCATTTCGTAGAAAGTAACGATTTGAGCATCGTATTTTTGGGCAAATTGGGCATTTATTACCGAAAAAATGGTTGCCAACAACGCTCCAACCAAGCCGATTATAATCCCCGTAATGTATTTTCCTTCAAAAGTAAAGACGAAATACATTCCTAAAACCACTAAAATTCCGAGAAAAACTTCTACCCAACTGATTTTGGTTTTACGCACGATTGGCTCGATGATACTCGTAAAAAACGAGGTTGTAGAAAAAGTTACTAAACTAACTGCCACCGTAGAAGCACGAGCCGAACCAAAGAAGCATATCCAGTGAAATGACATAATTGCTCCAACACCCAGCAAGGGCATTGCTTCTTTCCACGAAACTTTTAGACTTTTTCTCTGAAATTGGGCAACAATCCACATACCAGATGCTGCCAGTAAGGTGCGATAAAACACTACCCCCAAAGAGGAGACTTCGGTCAAACGACCCAAAATAGCCGTAAAACCCAGAATAATGACAATGAAATGTAGTTTTAGGTAATCTTTCGGTAGAGGTTTTGAATCCATGAAGCGTTTTTTTGTGCAAATATAGCACGATTAAATGACAAGACTATAAACAAACAAAACGTGCCACACGTTGAAGCATGGCACGTTTTGCTGATTTCAAACAATGATATATTTTTATTCGATTCTACCTTTAATGGTGTCAATTATACCATCAATTCGGCTTCCTCCAATTTTTTTTTTCGACGTTCTTCACGTCGTAATAAGATTCTTTGCTTAAATCTCATCCAACGTTCGTATAATGGCGATTCTGTCAAGAAATCCCATTGGTCTTCTTTTTTATTGCCAGCTTCTTCTTTCTTTTTGGCTTCAATAGGGTCAAATAACATACCCGTACACAAACAATGCTTGCGATTGGTACGAGTAAGCACATCGTAGTTTACGCAGCTTGAGCAGCCTTTCCAAAAAGCATCATCGGCTGGTAATTCGCTGAAAGTTGTTGGTTCATAGCCTAAATCAGAATTGATTTTCATTACGGCCAAACTTGTAGTTAGGCCAATAATTTTTGCATCGGGGTATTTCTTGCGAGACAACTCAAATGCTTTCTGCTTGATTCGGGTAGCGATGCCACTTTTGCGGTATCCGGGGTGCACGATAAGCCCCGAATTTGCTACAAATTTGCCATGTTCCCATGTTTCGATGTAACAAAATCCCATCCAGTCGCCTTCACGGGTAAGTGCGATGATGGCTTTGCCTTCACGCATTTTTTCTCTTAGATAATCGGGCGAACGCTTGGCAATACCCGTGCCACGAGCTTTGGCACTTTCGGCCATTTCATCACAAATAGTTTCGGCCAAATTGTAGTGACTTTCATTGGCTACTTGAACAAGATATAAATCTTCGGATGTGAGTGCTGAGTTATTCATCGTCATTTATTGGGCTTTCCCTCAAACGGAGACGCTGTATCCTAAATGGTTTTAAATGAAAAATAAGAAAACTTTTGATGAGAAGTGGGCTTTACCAAGGGGGTAAAACAATTACTGTCTGATATTGAAATATCGGAATCGTCGAACTGGCGATATGGGGAGTCTGATGTGCATTTCTTAAAATAGGATGCAAAGATGTTAGGTTTCGGAATAATATCCAAAAATTAGACCTAATATTTTTCGTTGCATCAGAATAACGAAGGGCTTTTATTTTTAGTTCGTAAAAACTAAAAATTTTTAAGGCAGGCTTCGCTTTGTGAGATGCTTTCGTTTTGATAACTTTGGACAAAAAACAATTATTCGTTTGAACACTCGACTCGCTAATTTTCTTTCGGTGGCTGTGCATCCTTTGTTGATGCCTACAATTTTATTTTTACTGCTTTTGTTTATTGCACCTGCTCCGCTGGGGGCCGAACCACTCGAATTACTCATGAAACTGGCAGTAGTAGGCTTTGTGTTTATTTATACTTTTGCTTTGCCTGCTTATTTTGTATATTTATTAAAACGTTGGGGAGTAATTAGTAGCCTAAAACTTGATAATCTAAAAGACCGTCGACTGCCGTATTTTGTGACAGCTCTTATCTATACCGCTTTGGGATATTTTCTGTATTCAAAAAATTCGATGCTTTTTCCGTGTGGATTTATTTTGTGGAGCATTGCAGCTGTTATTTTATGTGTAGGAATTATTAGTCTTTGGTGGCAAATTTCGGCTCATGCGGCTGGCGTTGGAGGCATGATTGGAGCTTTGGCTGGTATATTGGTGCAGTTTGGCGAGCATGGGCTTTTTTTCCCTTTACTCTTCTTGATTATTATTTCGGGCTATGTTATTTCGGCTCGTTTGGCTCTTAACGCTCATACGCCCGCACAGGTTGGTGCTGGGTTTCTGCTTGGTTTGGTGCTTAGTTTGGCTTCGATTTATGTGTTGTTTTAGGTTTTTTATAACTCGCTTATATTTTTCTAATTTCTGTGCAAAGTAGAGATATCAACCATGAACCATCCCGAATTTTTAAAGACTTTTTCCCATAGTCCGTCAGCTAAAGCAGACGGCAATGAGCTATTTCTCAACTAAATTCAGCATAGGTACCCCTCCTTGTAAAAGGAATAGAAATTTATTCCTACCAATGACTTTCTATTTTTTCAAAACAATTTTCAAAATTGTTTTATGTTTCATGCAACATTTTATTTTTAGTTGCGTCATTTGACTGTAACTATAAAACACGACACTTTTTCTGACGAACACTATTTTCATTAATAAGCACTTCGATTTGGTCGAGCGATGCAAACGTGGCGAGAGTAAAGCACAGTATGAACTGTATAAGCACTACTCAAAAGCCATGTTTAGTATCTGTATGCGAATACTCAACCACGTAGGAGAAGCCGAAGATGTATTGCAAGAATCGTTTATTGATGCCTTTGCCAAAATCAAAGATTTTCGTCAGGAATCTACATTTGGTATATGGCTGAAACAAATTGTGGTCAATAAAGCCATTAATCAGGTTAGGTCAAGAAAAGTGCAGTTTGTAGATATTGACGAATTTGATGGCGACGAACATGATATCGCCGATTTGCAGTCGAATCATTTGAATGAAGACGAAGTGAAATTTGAGGTTGAGCGAATCAAGCGAGGCATGAAGCAATTACCCGAAGGCTTTAGGGTGGTGCTTTCCTTGTATTTATTTGAAGGCTACGACCACGAAGAAATAGGTAAGATTTTGGGTATCAACGAATCTACTTCTCGCACACAATACATGCGAGCAAAGAAGCGATTGTTGGAAATAATACAGCCCCCAACCGCTGCGGCGGACCGTCTTTAAATGAGGGCTTTTGTCACAGTAAAATATAGTTCTCCTTTGAGGGCAGATGGATATGAAAAATCGTTTAGAAAGATTTGTAAGAGATAACCGTGAGGCATTTGATGATTACGAGCCGTCGGCTGACTTATGGAAAAAAATAGAGGCGAAAAACATTCATGCCCAGCCCGAAGGTAAACTCGTGAGTTTGCGGAATTGGATTGGTAGCAGACCGAAATTTGCCTTGGGAATGGTGGCGGGATTTGCGGTATTTTTGATGGTGGGTTATTGGGCGTATAATTATGCTAAGCCTGCTTCTCAGAATCTTGAAATTATGGTTTTGAGCCCAACTTATGCGAAAGAACTGACACAGTTTGCATCGTTGGTTGAGGCAAAGCGTGAAGAATTAAAGAGTATCGAAAAGGAAGACCCCGAACTCTATCACCAGTTTGATACCGAACTAACGGTTTTGAACCAAAATTATCAGAATCTTAAACAAGAATTACCCAAAAATCCGAATCAAGAAGAGTTGCTTAAGGCAATGATTCAAAATCTTAGTATACAGATTGAGTTGTTAAATCAGCAGTTAGAAATTATTCAGAAAATTAAAGAAGCAAAAAATGAAAAGAAAAACACAATGGTATAAGTCGGCTTCTCCTAATTCTCGATTGATGGGGAAGTTAATAACAGCATTATTTTCGTTTATTACGATTATATCTTTTGCCAATAATAGTGACCCGGCACAAAGCTCAATGCCAGAATGGATTGAACGCCGTAAAAACATTACGTTTTCATATTCACTTTCGACCAGTGATAAAGTGTCGCTCGAAAATCAGTTTGGAGATATAAACGTGAGTTTTTGGAATAAAGATGAGATTAAAGTTGAGGTGACGATTTTGGCTAATGCGAATTCTGAAGAGCGAGCCGCTAATTTTATCAGTACGGTTGATGTAAAAGGCAAAAAAGTCGATGGCATGGTGAGTATCAAAACCACGATTGACCGTGAAGAAGGTAATTACAACAATAATACGTGGAATTGGAAAGGTAGAAGTAACGAAAAAAGCTCTTTAAAGATTGATTATAAGGTTTTTATGCCGAAAGAGAATGGGCTGACAATAAAAAACTCGTTCGGAAATACGATTTTGCCTTCATTTAGTTCGTTGTTGATGGTGAATCAGAGTTATGGAAAATTGATTGCCGAAGATATTTCTAATCCACAGTCAGATATTAGTTTGTCGTTTAGTAAAGGCTCAACGATTCGCTCAATGACTGGTGGAAAATTGAAGGCCTCCTATTCGGGTATAAAGATGGACCGTGCCGATGATTTGATTTTTAATAATAGTTTTGGCGATATTGATATTAAAGAAGTTGGAAAGTTGAACGCAAAAATATCGTATTCAAGTGGTTTGATTGGTACTATCAATGAATCATCGAATTTAAAAATCGAATTTTCGGGAGGTTTTAAATTGGGTGAATTGGGCAAGAATGTCAAAGAATTGAACCTCAACGCCAGTTATTCACCTGTGAATTTGGTTTTGAGCGATAACGTTTCGTATGATTTTGAAGTAAAAGCTAACTACGGAGATTTCAGTTACCCGAACGAACGTGGGGTTTCGTTTACAACCAACTCCGATGCTGATGCCAAGAAAGAAAACCATCATTTTAATCCAGTAAAATATTATACGGGTAAAATCGGTAAAGGCTCGCCTGATTGTAAAATTGTAGTAAACGGAAATTTCAGTAGTGTGAAGTTTAAATGAGTCTTTTGTAAAAGGGTGTTTTAAGTAAAAGCAGTACAGATTTTGTTTGTACTGCTTTTTATATTTACGAACAAGTCAGGAGACTTGTTTTACTTAATAGCAACTAAAGCAGGCGTTTCAGCAAGCGATTTCTTCAAAACGTATTTAGCCATTACTGGAAAATGGTCGGAGAAGTTGACACTCGAAATCGTTTTACATGATTCTACTTGCCAGTCGTTACTCACAAACTGTTGGTCGATTCGAGCAAAATACGGTTGGCGATTAAGCGTAAAACCCATACCTTGTCCTGCTTCTTCGAAGGCATTCTGAAAACTTAGTTTCAGTTTTCCGTAAGAATATCCAAAGGGCGTTTCGTTGAAATCTCCACAGATAATAACTGGATATCTGCTGCCTGAAACGTATGATTCTACCTCACGCATTTGTTCGTCACGCTTTTCAAAACCTTCCTTCAAACGATGAAAACTATCAGCCAACTCGACGGCAAAGGTTTTTATATGTCCTTTTTTCAAAGCATCAATCGCCAAATTGATACGTACGCCCATCGACCAAAGATGCACATTTACTACTCTAACAGTATCATTTTTATAGGCAATATCGGCACATAAATATCCATTGATGTTGGGTTGATTGCCTCTATCCCAAACTTTGCTGTATTGTTTCAGAATCGGATATTGTGAAAACATCGCTAAACCAATACGTCCTTTTTGGTCTAATTTAGTGAGTTTAACTACATTATTTGCATACTGCGATTCAATATCTTTGTTGGGTGAATACTCTTGAAAGCAAGCAATATCGGCTTGTAGTTTTATCCAATGTTCATCGGTTTTATATCTTTCATCAAAACATTCACCATTGAAACTCAAAACTTTTAAGGCAGAAACATTCTCGAACCTTATTTCTCCATTGCTAATTCCGACCATACGTTTGATAAGTGGAAAAGAGAGAACTACCCAAATTAAGCCAGTTGCGGCTACGATTTTTTGTTTTTTTATGAGTAGATAACACGCCGCCGTAAGTCCAGATAAGATTGCCAGTGGTAGGCTCATCATGATAAACCCTGCACTCCAATGGTCGAAGATGGGGTAATAGCAGAATGCCATCGTGATGAATAAATAGATTAAAGCAGCATAAGAAAGTGGATATTGGCGGACAATCTTAAAAATGAAACCAACTACTTGAATGAATATTTCGGCATAAATCATCACCACATCCCAAAGAAATATTTTTAAATCGTTTAGTTTCATAATCATACATTGATTAAGTAAGTAATTTTATATACAAGACGAAATAATAAAGACGGAATGCGTTCCGAAAAACGCAAACCGTCTTTGATATATAACTCAATTCAAAGGGCTACTTATTTTACTTCAAATGCTCCTTTACCAATTTTGAAGCCTTCTGAGTAAAGCTCAACGCTGTATTTTCCTTTGGTGTAGCTTGCACCTTTACCCGATACTAAGTCAACACGTTGGTCGTTGTTTTCAAACGGTACGCTTTGCTTGAAGCTGTAACCAATTTCTTTGCCATCAACCTGTACGATTCCACCATTGCCGTTTTCTACTACTGCACCGTTGGCATCAAGTACACGCACATAAATATCTTTGTTGTTTTGTGCTGCAATAGGATTTGAAGGCATAATGAACGAAACTTTCAATTGGTCGATTCTTTTTGCTTTGTATTCGCCCCCATCACGCTCTTTACCTTTTGATGAAAGTGCCGTAACTTGTACGTTTATAGCTTTCATTGCCGAAGCTAACGTTACCTGACGCTTCAAATCATTGTTTTTAGTAGTGAAATCATCAACTGTTTTAGTCAACGTTGTAGATAATTCTTCTTTCTCAGTTTTCAAGGCAGCGTTTTCAACGATAACTTGTTGTTTCTCGGTTTCGAGTGTTTGATTTTTTGTAACTAAAACACCATTTTCCTCTTTCAATTTACGAATATCATCGTCTTTTGCAGCTAAGAATGTTTCATAATCTTTGATTTTTGACTCGTATTTTTGAATCGAGAAGCTAAGGTCAGTTTTTAGTTTCTTCTTATCGTTTTCCAACTGAGCTTTTACGGCTTCCAATTCAGCAATGTTTCCGCCTAAGCTTTGTACTTCAAGAATTTTCTCGTCCAACGATTTTGAGATAGAATCAAGTTTGATTTGTGTCGATGAAAGTTGTTCTACTTTCGATGTCAATGATTTTTGAAGCTCGAGGGTTTCGTTTCTTGCACCCATGAAAAGGTATCCCAAAAGAGCTAATACGCCCGCCATCACCCCGATGATAATTTTAAAAAGACCGTTGTTATTTGATTGCGTTGTTTCCATTTGCTTAATTATTATGATTTTTAAGTTTATGGTTACAAAGCAACAATGTCGGGGTTAAAGGCGAATTAAATCGACTTTAAATTTAGCTTAAAATTGGTAGAGGGGCTTTTACTTGCTAAACACCAAAGTAAAAACAGTTTCGTCTTCAGTAGAAGTTACACTAATATCGCCGTTGTGAAGTTTAACTATTTGAGAAACAATAGCCAAACCGACTCCATGTCCTTTAGTGGCTTTGGCGGTGGCATTACTTCGATAAAATGGACGGAAGATATAAGGTAAATCAGCTTTTGGAATCATAGGTCCTGTATTCGTAAACGAAATTTTTATTTCATGAATATTTGCCGAAAAACTCACAAAAACACTATTATTTGTCGAAAATTTACAAGCATTGTCCATCAGATTCATTAAAGCTACCTTCAATGATGCCTCATTTCCTTCAATAATCAGGGCTTCTTCATCTTCGGGAAAATCGCTAAAATCAATGTTTATCACATAGTCTTCGTGCCATTTTTTTAGTTGGCTTTTGGCTTCCCACAAAAGTTCATCCATGCGTAGAGGTAGGCGTTGAATCGCTTCGGCATTCACAACCGTATTGGCCAAATTCAGTAAAGTATTGGTTAGTTGTGTCAGTGTTCGGGTATCTTCTTGGAGCGATTTTAGACTTGCTTCATAGGCTTCGGGCGTGCGTTTTTGCAATAAAGTAATATCAATCTGAGAGTAAATTTTGGTCAGCGGGTTCTTTAATTCGTGCGAAACATTGGCGATAAATATTTTTTGTATCGTGAATGCTTCCTGAATACGGTCGAGTAGTTGATTGAAAGTAGCCACCAAACGTCCAATCTCGTCCGAACGGTTTGGATGTTCGACACGTCTTTCGGTATTTGCTGGAAAAATCTCATTGACTTGTGTAATAATTCCCGACATTGGAGCAAGAGCTTTATCGGCAAAAAACCAACCCGAAAGCCCAGAAAGTAGTAAACCAACAAGCACCATGATGATTAGAATTTTGCGGAGGTCTTCGAGGGCTTCTTTACCATTTTGGTCGATTGCACTCACAATTACCCAATAACTTGCCGTGCCTTTTTTGAGTTGAATACCAAGCGTTTGATAAAAACCAGCGTAATAGTAAGTAGGTTTGCTTTGTTTTTGTATGTTGGGAATCAGCTCTTCAAACAAACCTGAGTAGGGTTCTTGACTCGCAAAAACAAGCTTTTTTAGATTTTCGTCATAGACATAAATACTTTCATCACTCAACAATTCTTTATCGGCTGTATTGACAAGCTTTAGCACCGTAGTATCAGCTGTTTGGAGGTCGAAAAGTAGGGTAGTGGTTGTTACGGCACGGTCTTGTAGGCGTTTAAAAAAACGTTTTTCGAGGTAAAGTTTACTAAAAAAATACACTCCCACCGAAAAAAATAGCAGAATGGCCGTTACGATAGCCATAAATTGATAAGTAAGTCGGGAGCGAATGTTTAACATGAGTAGAGTTCTGACGGGGTCGCCCGTGCGATTTAAAGTGCTGAGTTTAAAGTATCGCCGCTTACGGTGCTAAGTTTTTGTTTGCTGTTTCAGAAGACTCAGAATTCAGAACTATTTTTTCATAACATAGCCCATACCGATTTGGGTGTGTAAGAGTTTGATTTCAAAATCTTTATCTATCTTTTTTCGGAGGAAGTTTACATAAACTTCAATCACATTTGTGCCAGTATCGAAGGTAACATCCCAGATTTTTTCGGCCAATTCTACTTTAGAAATTACTCTTCCTTGATGCCTAATAAAATATTCGAGCAATAAAAATTCTTTGGCCGTTAGTGTTATTTCTTTGCCGTTGCGAGTAACGGTTTTGGCATCTAAATCCATTTCGAGGTCGGCAATTTTGAGCAGATTTGCGGTCTGAATTGAGCCAATATTTCGGCGAGTTAAGGCTCGGATTCGTGCCATTAACTCACGAAACTCGAAGGGTTTTGCCAAGTAGTCGTCGGCTCCAGCATCAAGACCAATAATTTTATCGTCGGTTGTGCTTAAAGCCGTCAGTAATATAATGGGTGAAACTACACCTTTTTCACGAAGCTGACGGCAGAGTTCTAAACCGCTGATTCCTGGCAAAATGATATCCGAAATAATAATTGCATAAGTATTCCGTGTGGCCAGTTGTAAGCCAATCAAGCCATCATACGCTACATCAACTTCCCATAGTTGTTCTTCAAGCCCTTGTTTGATGAGCTGCACGGTTTTGGCTTCGTCTTCAATTACGAGTATTTTCATCTTTCTGCATTTGGCTTTGCGTCAAAATTAGGAAAATTTAGAGATAAACGGAGTAAATAGAAATTTAATTGTAGAAAAAAGCTTTATAGTATGATGCTACATTTGGGAAATTTTGAGCTTTGAGTTCTCTCAAACCTCTATTTATTACGTTTTTCGATTTGCTTTTTGCTCAATAAAAATTTTTTGATTTTGCAATTGTTTAGCGTTTTTACGCCCTCAACTACCGTTGCAGCATTGAGTTTTGCACCTGCATAATTGGTGTGTGTATGGTCAATCGGGAAGAAATCGGTTTTGAGTTTTGCTTCGGTTGAAAGTTCGTATTTTGCTGCAACTAATTCGTTCAAATCCACGTAAAAAGCACCTGTCGTTTGAGCTGATTCGGCCGCCCATTTGGCATAGCCATCTCTCGGAATTTTACCATCTTTCCAAACATTGCGTGGCACTGGCGAAAGCACGATTGCCGTAGCACCTTTTTCTTTGGTTTCGTTGATGTATTTTCGCATATACCAACCATACGAATGTACAATTTCGTGCTTTTTGGTAAGTAAGTTATCAATTTCTTGGGTTTCTTCGCCCGTCCCTTTAATACTTCCTCTGGCACGAGTGGTGTCGTTGATTGCCCCACCATCGTTATGCCCAAATTGCATCATCACGAAATCGCCTTTTTTGAGGTTTTTTAAGATTTTTTCCCAACGTCCTTCGGTCAAAAAAGTACGGCTGCTTCGGCCACCAATTGCATGATTTTCGATATGAATTTTGGTTGTATCAAAATGTTCATGAATCAAACTTCCCCAGCCCCATTGCCCGTCAGAGCCTTTACCTGAACCATTTTTCACGGTCGAATCACCGATAATATAGAGCGTTGGTTTTGGCTTTTGGGTAAAAGCCAGCGAGAAAAGAAGGATGATGGAAAATGTAACTGTTTTTTTCATGTGTTTTTGTGAGTGTTGTTACGTATGGTAGAGACGTTGCATGCAACGTCTCTACGGTGATGATGAATTTCAAACTCTATTCCTTTTCAACTGCCGTCAATGTAACCTTTTCAAGCAGACCAGAATCTCTCGGTTGCCAGTTTAAGGTTGTGAAATAGCCATCTTTACCCAAATTTGGTCGCAATCTTGCCGAAACGTTGATGTTATAAAATTTCTGCCAAACTTCACCTTGTTTTTCAATCGCAATCACTCGGTTGGTCATTGAATTTGAAACATTCACGACCAACGTGTTTTGTGCTTTTAATAATGAATTCGGCACAAAAACTCGGTAAGTCGGCCCAATGAGTGTTCCCAAAAACTTTCCGTTGATTGTAACCGTTGCACTTTCGGCTACTTTGCCTAAATCGAGCCAATAGCCTGCTGATGAGGCATTTGGATTGGTGAAGTCAAGTGAATAAGAAGCTGTTCCCGAGAAGTTTTTGTAGGTCTCGCCTTCCAATTTAGTCCAAGAGCCAAGCGATTTTGTTTCTACGGTTTTTGGTAATTCGGGCCCACCTTCCAAGAAACTAATTTTCCATGTTCCTGTGAGTTCTTGAGCGTTGCCTTTGGTTTTAAAGTACGCATAATTTGTACCCGAAACTGGTGTTTTATAGGTTTCAATAATGCACGATTCGCCCGCTGCCAGTTGCAAATAAATTTCGTTGGTTTTAGCATTGTATTTTGCCATGCCCAATGTTTCGGTCATCGGGTTATACAAAGCGGCCGATTGTGCCGTAACCGATAATTTAACCCAACCATCGAAAGCCTTATTGGTTTTGTTATTGACAAAATAATAATTACCTTTTGCATGCGTTTTTCTAATAAATTGTAAACCATTATCAATCATGGTTTCTCGATAGATTTTAGCAAAAATCATCATTTCTTCTAAGTTTTCGCCCACTAAAAATGAACCTTGACCGATTTTTGCTTGCTTAAAACCTTCGGTATTTTTCACAAAGTTTAATTCTGCCAGTAAAGATTTGAACTTACTTCTTCGAACATCTAAATTCCCCAAGCCTGGCACATCGGCAGGGAGTTTTTTGTGGAAAATGATAGTTGCTCCTTGTTTTGCCAAAGCAAACAATTTCTCGAAAGTTTCGAGTGGAATTTGCTCACTTTCGGCCATTAAGATAGTTTTGTAACTAATTCCTCCCGTCAAGATTACTTGATTTTTGGTGCTTAAATTTCCAACTTGCTTATCTGAAATAAAATCAAAACCATAACCTCGGTCGAGGAGCTTTTGACCTAATTCTTTAAAATCGGTGCCGTTAAATTCGGGCGTTACACCATCGAAGTGTTCGAGTAGACCTTTCGGAGAATGCTCGGTTAGGCGGTCGGTAATGGGAAAATAAAAAAGTACATCATTATTACCTTTGCTATCTTGCAAGAAAGTTTGGCAGCGAGCCACATAATTATTCAATTTTCCGAAATCTTTCCAAAAAGGATTGTGAGGAGTGAAATGCACTGCTGCATAAAACAACCAACCTGGAAAGGCCGCTTCTTTGGGCGAATAATTTGTGCCATGATAAAAAATATGGTTTACGCCACCGACCATAAAGAGGTCTAAGGCACGTTTCACATCGCTCAAATTCGATAAAAAATGTTCGTTTTCCCAAGTAGCCGATTCTGACGAAGTAAGTTTTTTACCCATCACATTAGCTGCCGACGAGGCAAATTTTATCCTCAATAAATCTGTTCCTTCAATTTCAGGAATATCAACCACACTGTATAAATCAAGTGTATTTGCTGGCGAGCCGTGTGCTTGATTTCTTACGATTTTTCCTCTGGCGTGAGCCCATTTTGCCCATTCTGAGGTATATTTTTCAAGAATTAAATCGCCAATTGTAGTTCTATAATCAAATAAAACTCGGTGATTAAGGTCCGTATTTTCTTTGCTGAAAAGGTTCGGTAAATGATTGCGTAAATCATAGCCTCGGCGAGTTTTAAACTCATCGAAGAGTGCTTCTGTCCAATCAGATTGCCCACGGGCATCATCAACTTCGTAAGAGTCATTGAAGAATGCTCTCATGCTCGAAACATCGGTTTTGGCAAAAGCCTTATCGAACGCTGAAAGGTAATTTTTGATGGCTTTTGCGGAAAAATGGTCAATGACATCACCTTCACCCCCTGGGCCTGCACGCTCTACCATCTTGCCATGAAATCCTTGAAAAACTGCATAAAGTGTCCAGTTTCCTACGGGTGCTTGCCAGTTGAGTTTGCCTTCTTTATTTACTTTTTCGGTCAAATTCAATACTTCTCCTTTATCAGAATATGCCATGAGTGTTTGCAAAGGAAGTGGTTGCTCGAAACGCACTTGGTCGATGGCCAGTTCTTGGAGATTCTCATTTTTTGAAATAGGATATTTTAAATCTCTAAGTTCAGTTTTCTTAGGCAAAACATATCTTAAAATCGGTTGCTGCACAAAAGTGATATTTTCATTCAGACTCTCACCCTCTTTTAAATTATATGTTTTATAAAAAACCGCCTTGCAGGCATCTTCGGGAGTAACCCAACGCCCACCAAAAGGCCAACCCGAAGCATTTGCCAAGTCGATGCCCATGCCGAGGCGAGTTCCTTCTTTGAGTGTATGCTTAAACATATCAACCCATTTGGGTGAAAGAAAATCTATAAACTGCGATTCGTAGCCTTTTACTCCATAAATTGGTGTAATTTCCAGCCCTCCCAAACCTACTTTTTTATAGGCTTCCATATTGTAAGTAAGGTCGGCAGGGTTTACTGCATTGCCTTCCCACCACCATCTCGTCCAAGGTTTTGACTGTTGAGTGATGGGCTTCCATTTTGGTTGGGCAGCAGCAAAGGTGCTGGCAAGAAGGATTAGTGACGAGGTTTTGAATATAGTTTTACTTAGCATTTTTCTCTTTTTTAAAGTAACACTTTGTATTATACTTTTGCAGCGAATAAATTCGCTATCTAAGAGAACAAAGGAATAATTGCTTTTATTTTGACGACTTCAAGTCGTCAAAAAGGTATAGAGAATGTATCCGTTGTTCCTTTAGTTACCCATTTTAATGGGTGTTTATTTGAATATTATTTTATTTCATCTTGTAAACCTCAGTACCAGCCAATAAATAGCAACCTACGCCAAAATCGGTGAAGTTTGGTACTTTATCGTAGCTGAGTGGTTGGCCGTCTTTGGGTTCTTTGCCTGTGCCTTGTACATAACCTAAAAATCCGTTTGGATGCAGGCAGTCTTTCATCATAGCATTCATGGCTTTGGCAATGATTGGCGTGTATTTTTTCTTGTTCAGTACCCCTTTGTTTACGCCCCAAGCCATTCCGTAAGTAAATAATGCAGTACCTGTGAGTTCTTTTCCACCAAAATCGGTTTCGTCGGTGATGCTTACATTCCAAAAGCCATCAGCTCTTTGGTAAGCTGGTAAAACTTCCATCATTTCTAAGAAAGTTTTTTCGTATTCTTCACGGTGAGGAGCATTTTTGGGCATAATATCCAATACACGCACCAAAGCAGCTACCACCCAGCCATCGCCACGAGACCAATAGCAACTTTTGCCTGCGGGAGTGGTGTACGGTGGGTCGAAATCCTTATCTCTATACCACAGTTTTTCGGTTGGATTATACAAACCTTTTGTGCCTTCCACATTTTTGGTGTGAATATACATTTCGTACATTTTCTCGTAGTAGCGGTCATCTTTATAGATTACGCCCAGTTGTGCAAAAACAGGCATTGCCATTTGTAGGGCATCAATCCACGTCCAATCGTCCTTTTTTTCGCTATTTACCATGTTGTCCATGCAGGCTTTTATGTCTCTGATTCGCTCAGGTTTCGGGTCAATCAAATACAAATCCATGTAGGTTTGTCCGCAACATTGGTCGTCACCATTGCGGGTTTTTGTGCCATTGCGGAGTCCCCATTTGTGGGCTTCCCCCCACGAAACTGCATAATCGTAGTAGTGTTTTTGTTTATCAATTTTGTAGAGAGCCATGAGTCCTTCGTAATAAACCCCACGAGTCCAGATATTACTCGGACGAGTTTTATCGGTTGCCCAAATAGGCTTGCTTACATCAGGCCATTCGTTCATGAAATAAGCATTTGCAGAAGTAAGAGCTGTGAGAAGCTCGGCTTTTTGGGGCAGTTTCTGTGCTTGTATTTGGGTATAAATCAAGCATAAAAGGAATAGCGATGAAACGAATCGACGTCGCATATCAAGTTTTTTTGATTAATAGAGATTAGATGACAACTGCTAAAGCATAGCAAATATACTATAAATTATATGGCAAAATAAGCAAATTCGTCATTCGATACTCTCCTGTGGTCACACGGATAGAGGTAAGGGTGGTCGATAGATTATCGGTACTTGTCGAAAGAGTTTCTTTCTTAAATTTTTTTAAAATAAAATTCACAAAAACATTTACAAAAGCCTTTTTTTGAACTAATTTCATCGCTTCAAAAATATTCACCCTGCAATACTGCTTTTAATGTATTGCCTAAAAACTATCATCAATTCATCATGCAATCATCTCGTAGAAAATTTATTAAAGGCGTAGGAGCGGCCTCGGTTATGTTGGCAACCGATACTTTTGCCAAACCTTTCAATATCATCAAAGATTTAAAGAAAATCAGTCCTAACGATAAGCTGCGTTTTGCAACCATCGGTTTCGGTATTCAAGGACACGGCGATACTCGTGCCGCTCTTCGTAATCCCGATGTCGAGTTTGTGGCCGCCGCCGATTTATACGATGGTCGTTTGATTCATGCCAAAGAAGCATTCAATAAAGACCTTTTCACGACTCGTGATTACCGAGAAATATTAGACCGAAAAGATATTGATGCTGTAATTATTGCTACACCTGACCACTGGCACGACCACATCAGTATTGCGGCCATGAAGGCTGGCAAAAATGTCTATTGCCAAAAACCAATGGTGCAGCACATCGATGAAGGCCACGCAATGATTGACACTTGGCGAAAAACGGGTAAAACCGTGCAAGTGGGTAGTCAGCCAAGTAGTGGTGCGGCTTATGCCGAAGCTCGCCGATTGATGAGTACGGGAGCAATCGGAGATTTGAATTTTATAGAAGCAACTTACGACCGATATAATGCTTTGGGTGCTTGGACGTATTCGATTCCGCCCGATGCTTCGCCAAAAACCATTGATTGGGATACATTCTTGGGTGATGCTCCAAAACGCCCATTTGATGCTACTCGTTTTTTCCGCTGGAGAAATTACCGTGATTATGGCACGGGTGTAGCGGGCGATTTATTCGTGCATTTGATTACAGGAATGCACTACGCAACGGGTGCAATTGGGCCAGAAAGAATTTTTGCTTCGGGCGAGTTGAGTTACTGGAAAGATGGGCGTGATGTGCCAGATGTAATGGTAACAGTGCTTGATTATCCTGATACCGACAAACATACAAAATTCCAAGCTGTATTGCGTGTAAACTTTGCCAATGCAGGAGCCATCAAAAACGTCACTCGTATTGTAGGAACTGAGGGTGAAATCTTGTGGAATGCCCAAGGATTAACGCTTACAAAACGTAAATTACCAAAAGCCCCAGGTTATGGTGCAGGTGAAAGCTACGCAACCTTCTCGGATGCTATGCAGCAAGAATACAAAAAAGAATACGATGCTAAATACGCAGAGTCAGACCGTGTAGCACCGCCAGTGGAAGAAATAAAATTTGAGACACCTAAAACGGACGATGCCCACGCTCAACATTTTCAAAATTTCTTTGAAAATGTGCGTAAAGGAAGCCAAGAAACGATACAAGACCCTGTTTTCGGTTTCCGTGCTGCCGCACCAGCGTTGGCTTGTAATTTGAGTTACTTCGACAAAAAAATCATCAACTGGGACCCAGTTGCGATGAAGGTTAAGAAAAAATAAGCATTTAATCGATATTTTAACCACGGAGCCTCACGGAGCTTTATACTGAGTTTCACAATGGTTTTTTAACTTCATGAAACTCAGTGCATTTACACCGTGAAACCCCGTGGTTTATTCGTTAATTTGCATGAAATTTTAAATAAACTATTACCATAATGTTAAAAAAGACATCTATACTACTTGTTTTACTTGCAATTTCCTTACAAGGTTTCTCTTGGGGTTCAACAGGGCATCGAGTAGTGGGGCAAATTGCCAATTCGTATCTTTCATGCAAAGCAAAACGCAATATTCGTAAAATTTTGGGTTCAGAATCGGTGGCAATTTCGAGTAATTGGGCTGATTTCATAAAGTCTGATACGTCATTCAAATATCTCGATTCGTGGCACTATATCAATGTTAAATCGGGTCTTAATAATGAAGAGTTTACCAAATATTTGCAAGAAGACACTAAAACAGATGCCTACACAAAACTTAACTTTTTGATTGGTGAACTCAAAAACAAGAAAAATTCACTTGAAAAGAAGCGGTTTTATCTACGCTTATTGATTCATATTGCGGGCGATATTCATCAACCAATGCACGTCGGGCGTTTGGAAGATTTAGGCGGAAACCGAATTAAAGCGTTTTGGTTTGCCGATGCCACTAACCTACACGCCCTTTGGGATAGCAAGCTGATAGAGTTTCAAAACCTAAGCTATACCGAATACTCAACAAATATCAATCACGTAAGCAAGCAGCAACGCCGTGAATGGCAAAAACAACCCATGACCGAATGGTTTTTTGAGTCGTATCAATTGGCTGATAAATTATACGCAGGCATCAAGACCCAAGAGCCACGCCTAAGCTATCGCTACGATTTTGAAAACGTAGAAATGCTCAATCAACAACTTCTGAAAGGCGGTGTACGACTGGCTGGTTTGCTAAATGAGGTTTTTAGATAAAATCTGTTTTCATTTATTTAAAAAGCTCTTATTTTTAGTAAGTAAGAGCTTTTTTGTGACTTCTGCTGGAGTAAATTCAAGAAAAAATGAAAAATTTATTCGCAAGAAAACCTATAATGTATTTTCTAATATAATTCTAATTTTGTCTTCAAAAGCCTTATGAATGGCCTCTCAGGCTATATTTTTTAATGTTTTCATCGACACAATGTGTTAGTTGGTATCCTATTCGACAGGAACAATTCTGAACTATAACTCGTTTAAGTTATATTTGCTGAATGAACAATTAAGCTTGATGACTTGATGAGTAAACAGATTCTTTCAAAAATGTATTTCTTGATGTTAGTAACTACCCTTATATCGAGTAGTTATACAACATTGTGCGATATGTTTTCCAGAGATGGCATTGTTTGCTCAAATTCAGACATAGAACTTGTTGATGATGGGGGTATTATCGACTTAAACGAAACTACTATCGAACAAGTAGAAGATAGCTTATTCGAACGAATTTCGATATTCCATTTTTCTTACTTAGGTTTAACCTTGCATCATTTCTCTTACCTACAAAATACCTGCGAAATCTACTTAGGCCACAATACACCACCTCCTAAGTAATTTTAACTACTACCATTTTTTTCTTCCTATTATTTTGAAAGCAAGTGCTTTTCCCAAATTTAATTTGGTTTAAGGTGATTTGTTGTATGATTTTAATAATCATTTTTGACTTTCAAAGAAAACTTTGAAGGTCAGATTAAAATCTTTTAATTTCAAAATACTCCATTGATTATCTAAGCTTTACAATTAACCAAAGAATGAAAATGAAACACGCACTATTAGGTATTTGTACGATAATTGTTGTATCGTCTTGTGCCAATGAAGAAACCAAACAAACGCAGGTGGTGGAGAACTATCCAGTAACCTCACCGATTAAGATTGACACTACGCTTTCAACTGATTATGTGGCCGAAATCAACGCCATTCAGAATGTAGAAATCAGAGCCAGAATTAAAGGCTATCTCGATAAAATTTTCATTGATGAAGGAAAGTACGTAAAACAAGGACAGCTGCTTTTTACGATTCATAACCCCGAGCTTAATGAAGAAATTGCTAAAGCGAGTGCGGTTCTGAAAAGTATTATTGCCGAAGAAAAAGCTGCTGAAATAGAACTAAGCAACGTAAAAAGACTCGTTGAGAAAAATGTAGTATCGAATACTGAATTAAAGGCGGCTGAAAATAAAGTTGAAATGATGAAAGCCAAAGTGGAAGAAGCGAAGGCACACGAATCTTATACGAAAATCCAGCTGACATATACACAAGTAAAAGCACCTTTTAATGGAATCGTGAATCGGATTCCCAATAAGATAGGCTCTTTGATTGAAGATGGGACACTCCTAACCAATATATCAAATAATAGTGAAGTGTTCGCTTATTTTGATGTTTCGGAGAAGGAATACCTCAATTATGTAACAAATTTTAAAGAAAATACCCATAATTCGAGCAATGTTACTTTAATTTTGGCCAATGGAGAAGAGCATCCATTCAAAGGAAAAATAGAAACTACCGAGGGGGAAATCGACCAAAGTACGGGAAACATCGCTTTCAGAGCCAGGTTCAATAATCCTGAAAAAGTATTGAAACACGGGGCGAGTGGGAAGGTCAGATTACTGAAAAACTACAAAAATGCCTTGATTATTCCGCAAAAAGCTACGTTCGAAATTCAAGACCGCATGTATGTCTATGTACTTGACAATAAAAATCAAGTCAAAACCAAAGCCATTACTTCAAAGCACCGAATGCCGCATTACTACATCGTAGAATCGGGCTTAGATGAAGACGATAAAATCATTTACGAAGGTGTGCAGAACATCAAAGATGGAATGACCGTAAAACCACAATTTGTGGAAATGAACGAGATTTCTAAGGAATTAACTTACGTGAACACACCCGAATAATCCCACCGAAAACTATGTTTACTAATTTCATCAACAGGCCAGTGTTATCGCTGGTCATATCTTTGTTTATCGTGATTTTGGGCGTTTTGGCCATGACAGGTCTGCCTATTACACAATATCCTGATATTGCTCCGCCCGCCGTAACCGTTACGACTAAATATACAGGTGCAAACTCCGAGGTTTGTGCCAAAGCCGTAGTGACTCCGCTTGAGCGTGCCATCAATGGTGTGCCAAACATGACCTACATGACTTCCACCTCTGGAAACGACGGCACGAGTATCATTCAAGTATATTTTGAGGTAGGAACTGACCCCGACGTAGCGGCCGTAAACGTACAAAACCGTGTAACGACTGTGCTTGACGAATTACCCGAAGAGGTAATAAAAGCGGGGGTTTCGACCGAAAAAGAGGTGAATTCGATGCTTATGTACATCAACCTCATCAGCAACGACCCAACCGTTGACGAGAAGTTTATTTACAATTTTGCCGATATTAATGTGTTAGCCGAACTAAAACGTATTGATGGCGTGGGTTTTGCCGATATTATGGGTTCTCGTGAATACGCCATGCGTGTGTGGCTCAAACCCGCTCGAATGGATGCGTATCAGATTTCGGCCGACGATATTGTAAAAGCCCTCAAAGAACAAAACGTAGAAGCCGCTCCAGGAAAGGTGGGTGAAAGTTCGGGGCGTCAGGCTCAGTCAATGCAATACGTATTACGATATACAGGTAAAATGACCAAGAAGGAGCAGTACGAAAATGTGGTCATTAAGGCAACCGAAAGCGGTGAAATGTTGCGTTTGAAAGATGTAGCTGATTTAGAATTTGGCTCGCTCGATTATGATGTACTATCAAAAGAAAATGGTAAACCTTCGGCCGCTATCGTATTGAAACAACGCCCAGGGTCAAATGCCAGCGAGGTAATTCAGAATATCAAAGACCGTTTGGCATATTTGAAAGAAACTTCTTTCCCACCAGGAATGACCTACACCGTCAGCTATGATGTTTCGAGATTCTTAGATGCGTCTATTCACGAAGTTATCCGAACGCTCATCGAAGCCTTCTTGTTGGTAGCAATCGTGGTATTTTTATTCTTACAAGATTTCCGCTCAACGCTTATTCCTGTGTTGGCGGTGCCAGTTTCGTTGGTCGGAACCTTCGCTTTTATGCAGCTTTTTGGTTTTTCTATTAATTTACTCACACTTTTTGCCTTGGTTTTGGCAATCGGTATCGTGGTTGATAACGCCATTGTGGTTGTGGAGGCGGTTCACGCCAAAATGCAAGAAAAACACCTTGATGCTCGTGAAGCAACCATCGAGTCAATGGACGAAATCAGTGGGGCAATTGTGGCCATCACGCTCGTAATGTCGGCCGTGTTTGTGCCTGTGGCGTTTTTATCGGGGCCAGTTGGTGTTTTTTACCGACAGTTTTCGGTCACGATGGCTATTTCGATTGTTATCTCTGGTGTAAATGCCCTTACGCTTACGCCAGCCTTGTGTGCGTTAATGCTCAAAAATACCCACGGAGAGTACCAAAAAGAAAACTTACTGACTCGTTTCTTCCATAAATTCAATAATGGCTACGATAAACTTTCTGACCGATACGGTAGTTTACTTGGCTTAATTGCCAATCGACGTTTGGTTACGGTCTTGGTTTTGGGTGGATTCTGTGTGGCTACGTGGGGTGTTGGCAGTGTTTTACCAAGCAGTTTTATTCCAACCGAAGACCAAGGAACCATCTACGCTAACGTAACAACACCAGTAGGAGCAACACTTGAGCGTACGGAAGAGGTAATGAACGAAGTAGATAAAATTGCTCAAACCATCACCGAAGTTGAGTCGATTTCAAGTTTATCGGGTTTTAGTATGATGACCGATGGCGTGGGGGCTTCGTTTGGTATGAGTACGATTAACCTTAAACCGTGGGACAAACGTAAAGCAACTGCCAACAATATTATTGAGCAACTAATCGAGAAAACGAAGCATATCAAAGATGCCGAGATTCAGTTTTTTCCGCCACCAGCCGTGCCAGGTTTTGGTAATGCCAGTGGATTTGAGGTTAGATTATTGGATAAAACAGGTTCGGGGAATCTTCAAAAAACGGCCGACGTTGCTGAGAAATTTATCGGTGAGCTGAAAAAACGTCCCGAAATCAAAGATGCTTTTTCGAGTTTCAATCCAAGTTTCCCGCAATACATGATTCATATCGACCAAGATATGGCTGCCAAAAAGGGAATTTCGGTTGATGCTGCCATGAGCAATTTGCAGTCGTTGATTGGTAGTTTTTATGCCACAAACTTCATTTTATATGGGCAAATGTACAAAGTAATGATTCAGGCCGACCCTAAATACAGAGCCTTGCCCGATGATATTATGAAGCTACGCATAAAAAACAAAAATGGCGAAATGGTGCCTTACGCTATTTTTAGCCGCATTGAGCGTGTGTACGGCCCCGAGCAATTGACTCGCTATAATATGTACGTTTCGGCCATGCTTAATGGCGAAGCAGCCACAGGATATAGTTCGGGCGATGCCATCAGAGCCGTAGAAGAGGTTGCCAAAACTGCTCTGCCTCGTGGCTACGCCTACGAATGGTCGGGTATGACTCGTGAAGAGGTACTTTCGGGCAACCAAGTGGTGTATATTTTTGCTATTTGTTTATTATTCGTTTATCTCTTGCTTTCTGCTCAATACGAAAGTTTCTTGTTGCCGCTTCCTGTTATTTTATCCTTGCCAGTAGGTATTTTCGGCTCGTTGTTTTTCTTATATACTTTTGGTTTAGAAAATAATATTTACGCCCAAGTAGCAATGGTCATGCTCATTGGTTTGCTGGGTAAAAATGCCATTTTGATTGTTGAATTTGCCATTCTCCAACAAAAACAAGGTAAGTCGCTACTCGAAGCAGCCGTTGGTGGTGCAGTAGCTCGTTTCCGCCCAATCTTAATGACATCCTTTGCATTTATTGCGGGTTTGATTCCGCTCATGGTGGCATCGGGTGCAGGTGCAATCGGAAACCGAACAATTGGTACGGCTGCCGCAGGAGGAATGCTCTTCGGAACAATATTCGGAGTAATTATTATCCCTGGTCTGTACGTCATTTTTGCGGGAATTGGTAGTGGAAAGCGAGAGAAAAAAACTAAAAAAGTTATCGAAGAAGCGTATGTTTAATTATAAAAGTGTTTGTTTATTCGCCATCGTTGGTTTATTGGGGGCTTGTAAAGTAAAGCAAGAAATACCCCAAAATCGTCCCATGTTGGATATGCCTCAGAAGTTTACTCAACAGATTGATAGTTTGCAGTTGGGTTTGCCAGTGGCTCGTGTATTTTTTAAAGATTCAGTTCTTGTTACACTTATCGACTCGGCCATCAATAATAATTTTGATTTGCAAATGGCCTTGCAAAAAATAGAAATGGCTCGTGCGGGAGTAAGATTTACGCAAGGACTTGGAAAGCCAGATTTAGCAGGGAACTTTGCTCTTGGTCAGCGAAAATTTGGGAAATATACGATTGATGGAGTGGGGAATTTTGATACAGATTTTTCGACCAATATTAGCGAAAAACAACGGATACCTAAACCAATTGTGCCTGATTTTTATTTGGGCGTACAATCATCGTGGGAGATTGATATTTGGGGAAAATTGAAAAGCCAAAAAGTATCGGCTGCCGCAAAATTATTGGCCAGTGAATCGGGTAAGATTCTGGTAGTAAGCGAATTAGTGGCTCAAATCGCATCGGCTTATTACGAGTTGCTGATTCTTGATAATGAATTAGATTTCTTGGAAGAAAACATCGCTTTGCAAGAAAGAGCCGTTGAACTCACAAGGGTTTTGAAGCAAGCAGGACAAGCCAATCAGTTGGGTGTTGATTTATTAAATGCCCAATTGCTGAGTTCAAAAGCCTTAAAAATTGATGTCAAACAAGAAATCATTGATGCCGAAAGTAAAATCAATTTTTTGGTGGGGCGTTATCCTCAGCCAATTGCTCGTCCGAAGGTAATTTGGGCAAATGTCATTCCGCCAAAACTCACTTCGGGTGTGCCATCAAGATTGCTCGAAAATCGACCAGATATTAAGCAAGCCGAATACGAATTATTGGCAACCAATGCCAATTTATTTACGGCAAAAGCTGCTTTTTATCCTTCGTTTACTATCACAGGAGCGGTTGGCTTACAGGCGTTCAAAGCACTGGTGTTTTTAAACCCATCATCTTTTGCGATGAATACTTTTGGAGGATTGGCTGCCCCGCTGCTTAATCGCCGACAAATTATTGCTGACTTGATGGCAGCCAAAGCCGACCAAAAAATGGCCTACACCAACTATCAGAAAACGATTGTGAATAGCTTTACAGAAGTCTATAATCACCTAAATTTGATTCAAAATACCAATGAAATGTATGACCTAAAAGTACAAGAAGTTGATGTATTGCGACAGTCAATCAATAATTCATCGGAGTTATTTCGCTCGGGCAGAGCAACTTATATCGAAGTAATTACAGCACAAAAAAATGCCCTTCAATCTCAGATAGACCTAATAAACCTCAAAAAACGCCAATACGGAGCCGTTATCGGACTTTACAAATCGCTTGGTGGCGGTTGGAGGTAATTTCTAAGACTCGTGAGTATTTGTGGCACATTTCTCAAATGTGCCACAAATGTTTTATATCATCAGTTTATCTCCATCTACGCCAGCAATTCGCATGGCTTCGTATTCTACCTCAACTATAAATTCGGTCTGGTCTTGGTCGAAAAACTCATTGTCCCACGCATTGAAATACAACTGCGTTTTGGTTTGCAGGTTTTCAACATCGGCTTTGAGTTGAGCAATCAGGAAATTAGCAAATTTTATTACTTCCAATTTCATCAGCATCACCATTTCTGGCATGGGCATTTCTACTTCTCGGTCTTCCCAATCATCTAACGTAAATCTTTCTTTGAGTTTGTAGGCTTCTAACTGCTCGATACGTTCTTCTTTCGACATTTTTTAATATATTTTCTCTTAAATTCAGTGATAAAGGTAGTTACATAAATGCGATTACGAAAAACATAATGAAATCTTTATAAGTAAATCAACTTAGAATCACAAAAAAGCTCTTATTTTGTACCATCTACCGTACTAAAAAACTATGAAAAAAATCGTCCTTTTCCTATTCATTGGTTTCGGCTTGCTTTATGCGTGCAAGAAACCTTCTTCATCACAAAATCTCGAATCAGCTATCATCGAACAACTCGCCGCCAAACGCATTAATTTACCCAATGGCTGGTCGCTTACACCCGTTGGAAAAACTATCGAGTTAAAACACGATTTACCACTAAACATGATAGTTTCACCTTCAAAAAAGTATTTGGCTATCACCAACAATGGCCAAAGCAAACAAAGCGTAGCTCTGATTGACCTCGCCTCCGAAACTATCTTAGACGACGAAGAAATTGCCAAGTCATGGGTGGGTTTAGCTTTTAGTAATGACGAACAAAATCTCTATGCTTCGGGCGGAAACGACAATAAAATTGTGGTTTATTCAACCAAAAATCAGACGTTGACTAAAGATTCGGCCATCGTTTTGGGGAAGCCTTGGCCAAACAAAATTTCGCCTACGGGTCTGTGCGTTGATTCTGACAAAAACTTATTATACGTGGTTACGAAAGAAAACAACGCTCTCTATATCTGCGATACCAAAGAACGTAAGGTTATCAAACAAATCGAACTACCCAACGAAGCCTACACCTGCGTGCTTTCGCCCGATAAAAAGCAACTCTATATTTCGCTTTGGGGTGGGGCAAAAATCGCAGTTTTTGATACGCAAAAACAAACGATTACTACGCAAATCGAAGTCGATAAAAACCCTAACGATATTTTATTGACCAAAGATGGTAAGTATCTCTTCACTTCGCATGGCAATGATAATACAGTTTCGGTCATCGAAACGGCTTCAAATCGTAAAATCGAAACGCTATCGGCTTCGATTTATCCCGATTCTCCTCTGGGGACAACACCAAATGGCGTAGCATTGAGCGATGATGAAACCAAATTGTTTATAGCAAATGCTGATAATAATTGTTTAGCGGTTTTTGATGTAACCGAAAAAGGCAAAAGCCGTTCACTGGGTTTTATTCCAACGGGCTGGTATCCAACTTCGGTAAAGGTTATTGGTAATAAAATTTATGTAACCAATGGCAAAGGCATGAGTTCGTTGCCTAATCCTAAAGGGGCAAACCCTAATTTATCGAAAGCACCGCAATACAAAGGCCCTAATTTTGAAGCAAATCGTGAGGAAACCGAATATATCGGTGGGCTATTTAAAGGAACACTTTCCATCATCGAAATGCCCGATGAGCGAACTTTAGCTGCCTATTCGCAATTGGTTTACGAAAACTCACCGTATAGCAAGAAAAAAGAATTATTGGCCGAAGGAGAAGTAGGAAACCCGATTCCGATGAAAGTTGGTGATGCTTCGCCTATCAAATATGTGTTTTATATAATTAAAGAAAATCGTACGTATGACCAAGTTTTGGGCGATGTAAAAACAGGAAATGGCGACCCAAATTTGTGTATTTTTCCTGAGAAAGTCACACCAAATCAACACAAATTAGTGAAAGATTTTGTGCTTCTGGATAACTTCTATGTCGATGCCGAAGTAAGTGCCGATGGGCATAACTGGTCGATGGCTGCTTATGCCAACGATTACGTAGAAAAAACGTGGGTAATTAGCTATGGTGGACGTGGAGGTAGCTATGACTACGAAGGAAGTCGAGACATTGCCCATCCTAAAAATGGTTTTATTTGGGACCACGCTAAGCGTGCAGGAGTAACTTACCGCACGTATGGAGAGTTTGCAGAAGCCAGCAAAAATGTACCTGCTTTGGCATCGGGCGAAAATGTGTGCAAGAAATTTAGAGGATATAATTTGGCCTATCAAGATAGTAAGCGGGAAAAAGAATGGGAGGCCGATTTTGATTCTTTACTCAATATCAATGCTTTACCACGACTTAATACCGTTCGTCTGGGTAATGACCACACTTCGGGTGCCAGAGTAGGGGCTTACTCGCCATTTGCGGCCGTGGCTGATAATGATTTGGCAGTAGGAAAATTCGTTGAACATCTTTCTAAATCAAAAATTTGGAAAGAATCAGTAGTTTTTATCTTGGAGGATGATGCTCAAAATGGCCCCGACCACGTTGATGCTCACCGCTCAACTGCCTATGTAGCAGGTGGATTCGTGAAACGTGGCTACGTTGACCATACGATGTACTCCACTTCGTCGATGCTTCGCACGATTGAATTAATTTTAGGCATAAAACCCATGAGCCAATACGATGCCGCTGCTCGACCGATGTATCGTTGTTTTAATAAAACAGCCAATGTTAGACCATTTGTAGCTGCCGAACCACAGGTAGATATTGATGCAAAAAATGTCGCTATTAACCGTAACTCAATTCGTTCAGGGCAGCTTAATTTAGCTCAACCCGATGCCATTAATGATTTGGAATTTAGTGAAATCGTTTGGCAAACCGTTAAAGGGCTCAATAGCAAAATGCCAGCTCCAAAACGCAGTGCGTTCGTAAGGCTGGGCAAAGGTGATGAAGACGATGAAGAAGAAGGAGACGACGATGATGATTGATTAAGCAGTATTTATAGTAAAAATTGGTACTAAAAAGATAAATTTAAAATATTCTTAAAATGAACTTAAAGTATTCTTAAATTTATAAAATAAGAAGATGGATTCATACGTTTTCTGTGAAATCAAAACACAGTCTAACTATGAAACCATCTTTTTTTTACCTCACTCTTTTTTTGTTTTCAGCAAGTATTTCCCTGATTTCATGTTCCAGTGGAAAAAAAGAAAGCATTGATACTACACCAGAATTAAACGCAATCGTCGATTCTACATCAGCTATCCGTGAAAACTCAATTATTCCCGACAACTCGAACCTTACGGAAAACGAAGCACTTAAAGACAAAAAATTTATCCGTACTGCCGAAAGTAAATTTCGAGTGAAAGACGTAAAACAAGCTACACAGCGAATTCACGACTTGACCAATAAATACGGCGGTTATGTGAGCAGCATGAGCCTGAGATGTGAACCTTCTGAAAGTAAGAAAATTCAAATTAGTGCCGATTCGTTGGTAGAAATCGAAGAATTTATTGTCAGAAACGACCTTACGATTAGAGTACCCAATCAGCAGCTTGATAGCTTACTGAGAGGTGTCTTTAAAATGGTAGATTATTGGGACAACTGCGAACTAAGAACCGATGATGCTTCATTGCTATTATTGGGTAATTCTCTAAAAATCAAACGTTTAGAGAGTTTTTCGGATAGAAACAAAGCCAATATCGACCAGAAAAAAGGAAATATCACAATAGCCACCGAAGCAGAGAAAGAAGTTTTAACCCACGAAAACCAAGCCGATAATTACAAAGTTGACCAACAAAGTATCGAAGACAGAGTAAATTTCAGCGTTGTGACTCTTCAAATCTATCAAGCCGAATCTATACAAAAAACCGCCATTCCTGATTTTAAAAACATTGAGCCATATCGCCCCAATATTTTTCTTCATATCGGAGATTCACTCAAAGATGGATGGTTGGTTTTGGAAGATTTACTCGTGTTTCTCATGAAGTTTTGGCCTCTTTGGGTAGTTGGCGGAGTAGTTTATTATTTTGTAAGAAGAAAGACCGTAAAGGTTTCATGAAAGTAAATCAGCGTTGTTGCCTTCGACTCCGCTCAGGTAACAACGCTGATTTTTTGGTCAATCAATGAACTGTGCAGCCAAAGAGTCAAATTTTTACAGTCGAACCTTCCTTCGGTGGATGAGCGTACTGGGCAGCCATCGCTATCGGACCCAACCGAAAAGAAAAGCTAAAACATTTTCCATCAAAGCTTTGCATATTTAATCGCAAACTTCTACCTTTGCACTCCGATTTTCGATAGATGTGCAAACATCCATTGTTTTCGGTCAAAATTCTGCTATTAGTCTTGACGTCATTCGTGCCGTCGCTTCCCCTGACTAATAGTAAATTTTTTTAAATGGTTGATACGTTAGAGAATGTTACCTTTTTCGTTAAAACCAGATTCTTATTTAATACAACATTCTTTTAAATCTGAAAGACAATGGCGAAAGACATCGCAGGTTATGTGAAACTTCAGGTAAAAGGCGGTCAAGCAAACCCAGCTCCACCAATTGGTCCGGCGTTAGGTTCAAAAGGCTTGAACATCATGGAATTTTGTAAGCAATTCAATGCTCGTACTCAAGATAAAATGGGTATGGTTGTGCCAGTAGTAATCACTTACTTTACTGACAAATCGTTTGAATTTGCTCTCAAAACTCCTCCCGCTGCTATCATGTTGTTGGAAGCATCTAAAGTAAAGACAGGCTCGGCTGAACCAAACCGTAAGAAAGTTGGAACAGTTACATGGGACCAAGTGAAAACTATCGCTGAAACCAAAATGCCTGACCTAAATTGCTTTACTGTTGATTCAGCAATGAAGATGATTGCCGGTACTGCTCAAAACATGGGTATCACCATCACAGGCAACGCTCCTTTTTGATTAAGAGTTGAGAATTAGGAATGGAGAATGTTTTCTTCTAATTCTAAATTCAATGTTCATTTTCAGAAAGCGTCGCTACGGCGACTGTCGCTTCTGCGACAACTATTTATTCACTGGGAGTTAGAAATAAATCTTTTCGATTAGATTCTAACGCTAAAACCAAATTAAGCCAATGGCAAAATTAACAAAAAAAAGAAAAGAGGCGAATGCTAAGTTCGACGCTGACAAAGCCTACTCGCTTACAGAAGCGGCTGGTGTTTTGAAAGAAGTTTCTTACACAAAATTCGACTCATCGGTGGACTTACACGTTCGTCTCGGTGTTGACCCTCGTAAAGCTGACCAAATGGTTCGTGGTGTGGTTGCATTACCTCACGGAACAGGTAAAACTGTTCGTGTTTTGGTACTTTGTACACCAGACAAAGAAGCAGATGCGAAAGCAGCAGGTGCTGACCACGTAGGTTTGGACGAGTACATCCAAAAAATCGAGCAAGGTTGGACAGATATTGATGTAATCATCACGATGCCAACTGTAATGGCGAAATTAGGTAAGTTAGGTAAAATTCTCGGACCTCGTGGATTGATGCCAAACCCTAAGTCAGGTACAGTTACTTTGGATGTTGCAACTGCGGTAAAAGAAGTGAAAGCTGGTAAAATCGACTTTAAAGTTGACAAAACAGGTATCATTCACGCTTCTATCGGTAAAGTTTCATTCTCGCCTGAGAAATTGGCTGAAAATGCCACCGAATTGATTCAAACTTTGTTGAAATTGAAGCCTTCGTCTGCAAAAGGTACGTACGTGAAAACTATTTCACTTGCAAGCACAATGGGACC
>JAIYBU010000126.1 GCA_027488335.1 Cytophagaceae bacterium | reverse complement strand
GTAGCAATATCTAAATCGTTGGTTGGCTCATCAAGAATCAAGAAATTCGGGTTTTGAACCAAGATTTTTAGTAATTGTAAACGGCGTTTTTCTCCTCCACTCAATTTGCTCACAAAACTATATTGCATTGCAGGTGGGAACAAAAATAATGTCAAGAAATTAGAAATTGATAGTTCTGTTCCATCTGCCATTTTTACGTATTCAGCAATTTCACGCACTACTTCAATCACTCGCTGACCTTCATCAAAATCTAAACCCGACTGCGAATAATAGCCAATCTTGATGGTATCACCTTTTACCACACGTCCCATGTCGGGTTTGAGTTGTTCGGTTAGAATTTCGAGCATTGTACTCTTACCCATTCCGTTTTTACCCACAATACCAATGCGGTCGCCACGCTTAAAGGTATAACTAAACTCCGAAATCAACTTCTTATTATCAAACGACTTACTGATGTGTTGAATTTCCATAATTTTGCTGCCCATACGCTCCATTTTCATGCTCAATTCGAGCTTTTCATCGGGGCCTTTTCTGACAGTCTTTTCTTTCAACTCATAAAACGCATCAATCCTACTCTGCGATTTGGTTCCACGAGCCTTGGGTTGCTTACGCATCCATTCTAACTCTTTTCGTAATAAGTTTCGGTAATTTTTCTGCGTTGCGGCATCAACAGCTTCTTGCTCTTCTTTCTTCTCCAGATAATATGCGTAATTACCTGAATACTTAAATACCTTACTATTAGAGAGTTCTAAGATTCGGTTACAAACTTTATCTAAAAAATAACGGTCGTGAGTAACCAAAAGCAATGTAATATTAGAGGACGAAAGGTAGCCTTCGAGCCACTCAATGGTGTCGAGGTCAAGGTGATTGGTAGGCTCATCAAGAATTAAAAAATCGGGTTCTTCTATTAAAACACGAGCAAGAGCCACACGTTTTTTTTGTCCACCCGAAAGATTTCCGACCAATTTATCAAAATATTCGATGCCCAATTTACCCAAAATCTGCTTTACTTTGGTTTCATAGTCCCAAGCCTTTAGGTTATCAACCTGCTCAATGGCTCTTGCAATTCGATTATCATCGCCCGAAAGCAAGGCATCTTCGTATTCTTTAACCGCTTTTGTATTAGAATTTTCGATGGCAAAAATTGTTTCCATCACGGTTTTACCCGCCTGAAAATCTGGTTCTTGGTCTAAATAACCCACTCGAATGTCTTTTCTGATACTAATTTCACCACCATCAACATCAGACTTTCCGATAATCATATTAAGCATCGACGATTTCCCCGAACCATTCGACCCAATCAATGCCACTTTTTCACCTTGCAAAATCCCAAATGTAAGATTCTTAAACAGCCAACGCTCTCCTAAATTTTTCCCGATATTCTCGGCCGATAAATAATTCATATAGTTTTACCCGATAAGCAATAAATACTCATCAATTCTTTAATTTCTTGCAATTTACTACTTTAATTTTGTAACGACATTTTATTTCGTTCGATTTTGAGTTAGACTTTCTGTCAGAACTTTTTCTTAAAGGAAACGCTCAACCAGCATCTCCCATTCTTCATCGAGTGATATTTTAGGCATAGATTCTCCACACCTACGATACCAATAATTGGCATTAAACCTATCACCTTCTTTGCGATGCAGATATGCGTGAAGCTGGTCATAAGCCAGCGTTCCTTCTTTGGTTTGGGCAATAGTATGGGCAGCTTCCCAATCGCCTTTAGCATCGTGCCAAAGAGCTTGTACTAAAATGGGTAAGGTTTTCGGAACTTGATTTTCTTTTAAGGTACTTTTGAAAGTTTTTAAATCCATCTTTCTATTACAATGAAATGAGACCTATTTAAGGTTTGATTCGCACAACATTTTATTAATTTTGCATCAAATTTAACAATAAATTAACCCAAATTGGGACTTTTCTTATGTATTTATTAGTGTGGTTGAAGCGGATTACATGGTTACTTATCTTTTATTTTTTACTCCGATTCCTGTTTCTCTTTTTTAATATTAAATCTTTTCAATTTGCTGATGCCCAGCAAATTAGCTATGCTTTTTTGTATGGTACAAAGTTCGACTTATCAGCCATTTTTATCAGTAATAGTTTGTTTACAATCGCCTCGTTATTGCCGTTTCGATTTACTGAAAAACAAAGGTATCAAAGCTTTCTGAAATATCTCTACTGGATTCCAAACATCATTTTCTTTTGGATAAATATTGCTGATTTTGAATACTATAAATTTATTGGCCGACGAACAATTTTTGAGGTTTTTGGCATCATAGGCGATGTTTTCGCCCAGTCTTTTAGTTTACTCGGAACATATTGGTATTTGGTTTTTCTTTGGATACTTGTGAGTTTTTTGTTCGTAAAGTTTACACCCAGCAGCACCAATATTGCCTCTTCGATGGGAAGAATTTTGAAAACCATCATCTGCCTTTTGAGTATCGGTTTCACCATTCTATTTTTCCGAGGAGGCTTTCAAGAAAAGCCACTCAGAATCAATCAAGCATTTGAGCAACATGATAATCATTTAGGAAACCTGACGCTTAATACAACCTTTACTTTTTTAACTACGATTGATGCAAAAGGCACTGAAAAAGTTAGCTATTTTACTGACAATCAAATAGTTGAGAGTTTAGTCAAGCGAGATAGACATTCTCATTTTTCGGCAAGTGTTACTCCACAAAACGTGGTTATTATCATTCTTGAAAGTTTTGGCAAAGAATACATGGGGTATAAAAATCCTTACAAAGGTTATACCCCTTTCTTAGATTCTTTGTCAAAGAGCAGCCTTTTTATGGAAAATTGTTTTGCCAATGGCCGAGAATCTATCATTGCTATGCCTGCTATCACAGCTGCCATTCCGCAATTAATTGAAGAACCATTTATTACATCGAGTTATCAGTCGAATAAGTTTGCGGGTTTGGGGAGTATTGTAAAGAAATACGGGTACGTTTCATCTTTTTTTCACGGTGCAAGAAATGGCTCAATGGGTTTTGAGGGTTTTTCGCAACTCGCAGGATTTGATAACTATTACGGTTTAAATCAATATCCAAAAGCTAAAATGGCAACTGATTTTGATAAAAATTGGGGGATTTTTGATGAACCGTACTTACAATATTTTGCCACTGAGCTCTCAAAAGAAATTAAACCTTTTGTGGGCTGTATTTTTACGCTCAGTTCACATCACCCCTACCCGATTCCTGCCCAATACAAAGGCAAATTTCCGAAAGGGAAAGCCGAAATCCACGAAAGTTTGGGTTACACAGATTTAGCTTTGAAGCATTTCTTTGAAACCGCAGCTAAGCAACCGTGGTATAAAAATACACTCTTTGTTATTACGGCCGACCATACTCAATTCAACACCGAAAAAAAATATGCTACTCCTACGGGGGCGTACAGTGTACCTTTTATTTTATATCACCCTAATAAACAGACACTTACAGAGTTAAAAAACAAAACTGATTCCTTAAAAATCTGTCAACACACTGATATTTTACCAAGTATTTTAGATTTTTTGCACATTCCTCAAAGCCAAGCTTTACCTTTCGGAGAATCTATTTTTGCACAAAATCGGGGTTTAGCTTTTCAACTAAATTCAGGGGTTTTTAGGTTTATTTCTCAAGGAAAATACATCGAAATGAGCCTTGATGGCAAAGCAAAAGGTTTTGATTTGAAAACCGATTCTTCAATCAAAGATTTTGATACAAACCAACTGAAAGCCTACATTCAATATTATCGAAATGGCTTAATCGAAAATTCGTGGATAAAGTAGCACAATTTTCTAAGTTGTGCAGTACCCTAATTAGAGACTAAACAATTTAGAAAATTGTGCTACAAACATTATTATCATGCTTAATTACAAAATCTTCCCCCTAAGTGATTCGGCCATTACGATTGATTTTGGCAATATCATTGACGAAAAAATCAATGATGTTGTTATGCAATTATATGAATCTTGTATTAAAAATGCTTTTGTTGGCATGAAAGAAGCAATGCCCGCTTATGCCTCATTGACAATTTTTTATGATGTCTTGGGTATCAGAAAAAACTATGTTTCCTTCAACACGGCTTATGCTTTTGTAGAAGATTTTTTGATAAAAAGCTATGAGAATATCGGTGATGCTGAAAATTTTGTAAAAAGAACCATAGAAATTCCCGTACTTTATGATGGTGAAGACTTAAGCTATTTAGCTGATTATCATCAGATGAGCGAAGAACGAGTAGTTGAACTGCACACAGCCCCAACCTACCGAGTGTATATGATGGGATTTTTGCCAGGATTTGCGTATATGGGCGGTTTGAATGCTCAAATAGCTACTCCACGAAGAGCAACACCACGCACAAAAGTGCCTGCGGGAAGTGTAGGTATTGCGGGAAATCAAACAGGGATTTATCCATCAGAAAGCCCTGGGGGCTGGCAATTAATCGGCCGAACAAACTTACAACTTTATACACCCCATTCTGCTGAAATTACGCTCTTAAAAGCGGGAGATTTGGTAAAATTCATTGCCTTGTAGTTAGGAGAATTGGTAAAATGTATGCACCAATTTTCCCAATTACAAGACAACAATAACAAATATCCAGTAAACTACTTCAACGGAGTTAAATCTACTTTTCTGAATTCTACTTCTGCTCCTTCGGCTTGTAGAGCGATTTGTCCTTTTTGGGCGGTTGCACCAAAACCATCGTTGACCATATCGCCATTTACCCAAACTTTTATTTTATCGCCTCGGCATTCAATGGTCATTATATTCCATTCACCGAGTGGTTTTTCAGAGTTATCCGTTAGATTTTTGATTCGACGTTCTTTTCCTTCGGTTATTCCCCAATTTTCTTTGGGACCACGTCGAGATTCCATATCTTCTACTTTAATATCTTCCACAATACACCAAAAATCTCCAGCATTTGAGTGCATCATTTGTACTTCGATAGATTTCGGAAACATTCCATATAATGAGCGAGGAGTTGAAGCATGCACCAAAACACCGCAATTTCCAGGTTTTCCTGCAAAACGGTATTCCAATTCAAGTCGATAGTTGTCGTACTTTTCTTTGGTTATTAAATGTCCTTCGGGCGTTCCCATACTCACCAAGTTTCCGTCTCTGATGATAAATGATTTTCGCAGATTGGGGTCTTTATCGGTGGCTGGCACATCGCTATACCAATTATTTAAATCTTTGCCATTGAATAAATGGATGGTTTGAGCAAAGGTTTTCTCCAAGCTAAAAATGCTTAGAACAAGTACAATAAGATATTTCATTTCGGATTGAGGGTTTCTGATTTAATTAAGACCCAAAGTAAATGAATTTTTTGATTTTTGTACCAAATTTTTGCTATTCAAAATAATTCGTTGAACAGGCAGATTATCCCACTTGGTTTTGAAACTTACGTATTCCATTCCTTCAGTTGAAGGTAAATCGGTTGAAACCTCCCAAACTTTTGGGTCATATTGTAAAGTAACTACCTGTCCTTTTGGAGTTTTGAGTGTGATTTTGCCAGCTACCGAATTATCAATTGTACAAATGGTCATAAAAACTTGTTGCAACGAAGTTGGTTTCTGATTCAACGCATAATCATCCGAAAGTTCGAGTGTGTTTTTTGCTCGATTCAACTTCACGGTTCTATTCCAAGATATAATTCCTGCATTTTTATCGTACGCATTTGCAATGTCGAGGTTGAGCGTAGCTTCTTTTTCTGAAATCGTGCTTTTTACATTACTTGCTTCAAATTCTCGGCCTGCTTTCTGCCCTAAGCCATTAATTATAGGCAAATTATGATACTGAGATTGCGTAAACCATAGTTCATAGCGTTGAGCCGAAAACGTGCGAGCCGTGTAATTTCCACGCCCTGCATCAATAATTACAGGTTCACCATTGGCATAAAGCATAAAATCACCTACGTCGTTGTGGTTGTGGCTTTCGGCGTTGTGTCCACCGTGGGTTGCCATAAAAAATCCATTGTTGGCTCGTGCTGTAAGCACTTGAATATCACCAAACCAAGCATCATTGACTGGCACATAAGGAGCAGATTCTTTCTGCACTTGCTTGATAGAGAGATAGTTTTCGATGCGACGTGGGCGATGATAGCTTCCACCCATCGAAGCAGAAGTGAAGTTTTTAAATGCCCATTGTCCCATCTGAATCATTTTTTCGTCTTTTAAGGCATTTCCAAAACGGTAAAGCATCAATCCATCAGGGCGAAGTTTGGGGTCGGCATCGGCAAAATTCACGAAATAATACCCACTAATATGAGTTTTGTAAACATACGAAGCCATTTTTTTGATAAGCGGCTCATCATAAATATTAATTTGATTTTTAGTGGCGTTTCCTAATAATTCGAGACAATCGAATACACTCGCACCAGCGGCAAACCAATAACTTGGGCCTTCGTCGCAACCGCCGTCTTCGCCCAGCCCATTGAGATAAAGGTCGGTTCCGAGCATCGTTCCGTAAATCATTTCGGCACGACGTTTTTCATCTTTTTCGAGCAATAAAGTGGCCGAAATCCAGTTCGACATAATCCACGGATTCCAATTATTGACTGGTTTTGTTTTGCTCATCCAACCGTAATTATCTGATTTTGTGAGCATTGGCTCAAAAATTCGTTTATTGGCTTCGTAATAAATTCTCTTACGGAGAAGCTTACTGATTTTATCCAGTTTTTCACCAACAAAATAGTCGGCCATGCCCAAAACGGAAGCAGTTTCGGCCGAAAACAAATCTACAACAGGATTTTCTACATCGGGTAACCCTCTGATGTGGGCAGGAACTCCCCAATAACTTTCTTCACAAATCGACCAAACTCCGTTCATAATTGCTTCCACGAATCGACCTTTATTTTCGACACTTTCTGCCAAAATCAAATCGGTTAGTGCATTTCGTTTGCCGTAAGAAAGTTTTCCGTGTCGCTCACGGTCACCCGAACGTACGTAATCCAGCGAAATGGTTGCCGAAATTGCCTCAAATTTATAATCGAGTAGTTTTTCACCATTTTTCACAATTTCTTGCAAAACACTATCAGGAACAGCCGCTTGCCATTCTTCAGGAGTTTTAGGGTATGGGTGATAATCATTGAGCGGAATCAACGTTTTTTTCACGTCATCGAGCGAATATTTCTTAGCAAAAATATTTCGCTGAGTTACCTGTGCAAAAAGTGTAGTGCTAAAAATCAGTGTTAAAAAGAATGTTAATTTTTTCATTTGTTTAGAGGGGAAAGAGTTGTTAATAACGGTCCATCATAGCCAAAATACCACGCACATAGCCAACCGATTCGGCCAAACCACCTTCGGCATTTTCGGCATCTTTTTCATATTCGATACTCATAACACCTTGATAATTAATATCCTTGAGTGCTTTCATTAGCTTAGGAATATCTATTACACCTCGTCCAATTTGAATAGACTCGCTTTTGGCTACCGTTCCATCGACATCTTTTAGGTGCATATCATACATGCGATGTCCGTATTTTTTAATAGCCTCAATCGGATTCATTCCAAGGCGAACCACGTGACCAATATCAATGCAAAGACCAATTCGTTTATCCAGATTTACAATTTTATCATAGACCGTAGCGGGCGTAGGATACACTTCATCGCCAGGACCGTGATTATGAATAGCGAGCTTAATGTCGTTTTCTTTCACATGTTTTTCAACCAATGGCAGTAAATCATGATTGGGTACTCCGATTATCATTTTCATACCCGCCGCTTTGGCATAGCGAAACGCATTTTTCACTTCAACTTCGTTTTTCATGTAAATTACTCCACCACCATAAATATTCAGTCCCGCTTCTTTGAGTTTTGAGATGGTTACTTGAATCTCACTATCACTGGCATCAAGCGGAAGATGAAAATTTTTAAGTGCTACCTCTTTTAGATTGAGGCGTTTACAAATATCTATGAGTTGGCTCACCGAATATTTTCGTAGTGTATAAGAAGCCAAACCGATGATGAGTTTGGGAGAAGCTTCTTTTTGCTGAAATGATAATGCAGGAACACTTAGGGCTGTTAGGCCTAAGTATTGCAAAAACGTTTTACGAGAATAAGTCATTGTTAAAAAAGGTTAGGGTTAATAGATAAATTCCTTACTTCCAATCTTTGAGCGGAAGAATTTTTGTCTTTGAATTTACTTGATTTCCTTCTGGAATTAATAAAACATCAAGCGAAATACTGTTATTAGCAGGTATTTTAATTTCAAAACCTACTAAAGTTGTACCCGTATTTGGAGCATCATAGTCGTGCGAACCTTGAGTTGACCACGTTTTCAACGAAACATTACTCGGGCTACTCACTTTTAGTTGCAGTTTTTTACCTTTTTGCGTTAGTTCGGCCGTTCCATCGTTATTGATTTTAACTTCTGCGGGAGTCAGCATTGCCCAACGGACGGTTGTTTCATTTTCGGCAGCGGTTATTTCATCTTTTACTAAAACATATTTTTTATCAATAATGGCAACACCACGATTAACAGACGTAGCTTTGCCTTTATAAACCCCACTAATATCGGTAGTTGCACTCAAAAAATTAAGATTTTTGGAAGAACTATTGATGGAAGCATACCCTTCAACTTTCTGAAATTCGTTATCAAAAGCAAGCGTACTATGGGCTAAATTATTGTAACGAAATACCTGCCAACGTTCCGAATTTTGTGTCATTCCCCAGAGTTTCACACCTTTCGATTCGAGCGATTCGTATTCTTGCATACCAAACTCCATCGCCCAACGTTCACCATTAGCATCCATTACAAACGAACCAACATCCATGTGTCCGTGATTGACCGAGGGCGAACCACCTTTTAAACCCACATAAATAGCTTCGGATTTCGACCACGAAGTACGCATCATTGCCACAGGATTTTTCCCTTGACCCACCCAAATCATTTCTTTGGGTTCGGTTACTTTCTCTAAACTAATGCCTTTCCCCCAAATCATGGTAGCGGGCAGCAGTCTATCTCGGTGCATTGATTTGTCTTTGCCCTGCAAATACTGTTTTTCGGTAAATAAAAGGCTGGTGTTTTTGGTCTTATTGGCAAACCAAAACATTGCAGGGCTGAGTCCACTGCCATTGCCTGCATCAGAATAGTTGAAGTTTTTGCCCGAAGACCCCACCATATTTTGCATATAGCTTGCCGTTTTCAAGAATCCTGCCGTTTCGGATAAGCCAAAATCAGTTTTTAACACTCGTTGAATGGCATCTAAAAACATGACATTAAAACTTGTGCCGTAGCCCCAATAACTGTAACCTTCAGGATACGCTCCTTCTGGTTTATAGTCTTCCATCGGTAACTTGATTGACTCAACAGCTCGGTCGATTATTTGTTGGGCAAGTGCTGGGTTTTCTTCATAAATAGCCAATGCACCGTAGGTCATTCCAGCATTACACACCTGATTCCAGTTGTGCGATGCCTTTAGCCAACTATTGTATTTTTTATCAAGCGATGGCTCAATACCTTTTTTTAGAATTGCTTCTTTAATGATTGCTTTTGAGTTAGCCGATAAATCATCGTAAAGCCAATCGTAGCCAATCGAAACGCCCATTGTCATTTCAGCTACATCTAAAAAATGACTCGGATTCCAATCGCTGAATTGTGAAACTTTTATGAGTTCGGCTTCGGCTCTTTCTAAATATTTTTTATCTTTTGTAATACGGTAAGAATATGACAAGAAAAATACTCTTCGCAGACATTCCCTCGACTTATCCAGTAATCGACGACCAATTTGAATGCGTTCGAGTGTAGGCAAGGGAATTATTTTATTGCTTCCATCAATGATGATTTGATTGAGGCTTGCCCAAATTGGGTCGTTTTTGATGTTTTCTGCAATAGTATTCTCTTCGTTATTTAACAACAAAATCCTTGGATGTGATGGCAAATTTTGAGAAAATACCTGAAAAAAGGTTAAAAAAGACAAAATAAATAGTTTCATTTTATGATTGTTTTCTTGATTTTAAATTTATACAACATCAATTATTCAGTTTTTAAAAAAGGCCCTTTTTTATTCCAACCAATTTCAACATTTGATAAATACCAAGTTTTGCCTTTGTCGTTGTTTCCCTGAAAAAAAAGGTAATATTTCCCATTTTCAGCTTTCAAAATATTTGGATGCCCACTTTCGCTTTCATTCCACGTACCTTTTTTTCCGTTCTTCAAAAATGGGTCATCGGATAATCGTTGCCAATGAATGCCATCTTTACTCTTAGCAACACCAATTTGCTGAGGTTCATTATTATATCCACCTGCGTAAAACATATATAAATACTTGCCTTTTTTAATGCAAGAAGCCGCCTCAATACACTTTCGTTCCCAGTCTAATTCGGGTTTTAAGATGGGCATATTAGGTAATTCAGACCAACTATTTCGGCTAAAATTGGTATTGATGGGAGCAGTTGCCACACCTTGCTGTTGGATTTTATAGCTTGGGTCTCTTGTGGCATAATACAGAAAATATTGATTTTTGTACGCAATAACCTCAGCATCAATTGCTCTTCCGCATGACCAATCGCTTATTTTTGGTCTAAAAATAGGGTTTGTTGGGTCTCTTTCAAAATCAATTCCATTGGTAGAAAAAGCGTGGCAAATGGCATCTAATTTTGCATTTCCGTAGGTTTGGTAAAAGAGATGCAGCACCCCATCTTTTATCAAAGCACTTGGTGCACAAATACCATTTTCTTCAACACCTCCTTTCACGCCAAATATATCCCCGACTTTTTTCCAATTATTCAAATCATTACTCGTCGCAATTCCGATATGAAATGCTTTTTTAAGTTCATCTGGCACAGTATAATACATCCAATATTGATTCTTAAAAAAAATCACATAAGGGTCTTTGGCAAAGGGGCGATTGGCAACGTAAGTATCCCCAAAGTACATCCGTGGCGATTGTGCCAAAAGTTTTTGTAGCGAAATGAGTGAGAAAAACAAAAGTAAAAAGAGCAGTTTTGGTTTGGCAGAATTAAGCATCTTTGATGTATTTAATTGATTTTTACGAACAATAAACCCCAAGTAAAAAATGTATCTATAATTAATAAATTATTGAACTTGTTTATCCTTTGGGCGAAAGTTTAATAATGATATTCACTTGTCCTGATTGATTAGGCAAGCGGAGCATTAATCTCGAATGCCCAGTGTTCAATTTTTCGGGTGCTTTTTGTAAAGCTGATTCGACCGTAAACTCAACTCCTTTAGGTGAAATAATTTCAGCTTCAAGCGTTTTTGAAGTAATGGTTGCATTTCGTAAGATTGCTTTTCCACCTTTTACGAGTTCAATTGTATTGGCGGTTGTCATTCCCCAAGCAACTTCAGTGTTTTTTGAGAGTGTATGATTATCTTCAATTACAAAGTTCTTTCGGCTATCGGTCAAGCTGACTTTTCTTGTACTTTTTGTCGAGAACTCTCGATATGCTTCGGTTAAATCAAGGCTTGCTGAGGGGGTAGCAACATTCAAATCTGTGTTAGTAAATTTCGCTTTGGCTAATTCATACTGGTTTTTATTGCCCAGAAGTGGCACATTATGACTGAAAGAGTTGAGCCTGTAATAGCTCCATCGTTGGCCATTTACACCCATTGTCCAATACCCATCTAAATTATAATCATCCGAGCCTAAATCTTTTGCCCAACGAACGCCACCCGCATCGAGTTCAAAATTTCCGAGGTCAAGATGTGAATGGTTTGAGCTATTAATTCCCGATTTCATACCAATCCACGAAGCATTTGGGTCAGTCCAGCTACTTCTCAGCAAAACCAACTCATTGATATCTCCTTTCAAAAAATAATCTAATGGTGGGCTAACTACCTCCGAACTTGGTGCTTTATACCAAGCCACATGAAATGGTGTAGCCAGAGCATTTGAACTCTTAATGTAATTATGGAGATAATTTGAAATCTGCGAGTTATTATAAACATTACTCAGAAAAAACATCGCAGCCGATGACGTAGCTTTACTGTTTTCACCCGAATCGGCAAAATTTAAAATGTAATTAGTCGGACCAGCACAAACCATGGGTACTAAACCCGATTTCGATAAACCATCTGTTTTTTCAAGGCCGTACATATCACCCAAAGCTGTTTGTAAGGCTGACATTCCGTAAGATAAATACTCGGTTGCATAAGCCCAATAACCTGGTCCTTCGTACCAAGCTCCATCAGGTGCATAAAATTTATTCGAGAAAGCCAAGTTAGACACAACTTTCGGAATAAAATCACTGGCGAAAGTGGGGTCGGTTTCGGCAATGGCTAAAGCCCCGACGAGTAATCCACCATTACAAACTTGGTTCCAGTTATTATCGCCGTTGTGCCACCATGCCGACTCATAAGATTTACGATACTCCGATAATCCTTTGGTTTTCAGACCGTTTCTAATCGTTTCACGGTCGTCCTTGCTCATGTCGTTGTAGAGCCAATCGTAGCCGAGTGCTACTCCGTTGGTCATTTCGGCTACGTCTAAAAAATGGGAAGGATTCCAGTCCGTAAAATCACACACAGCTTTCATGTTATTTACGGCTGCATCTAAATACTTTTTATCTCCCGTAAAACGATACGCCATTGCAAGGTGGGAAGTGCGTTTCAATAGTTCCCTACTAACATCTAATAATCTCGGCCCAATCAATACACGGGAGAGCATTGGTTTTGTGACAATCGAATTTGCGGTTGCAACAACGGCATTAATATATTTATCCAAGATAGCATCAGTCTTGCGAGCAGTCTTCAATTCTTCAAGTTTCTGGTCGGTCAGAAAGAGGCGTGGATGCTCTATTTTAAGGTTTTTGAGGTTGGTGGGAAGGTCAGCAATTGGGGTGGCTTCGTCTTTCTTACAAGCAATAATACAAAACCAAATAACAAAAATAGAGCAGAGTTTTTTCATAAAAGTGCAAATAAAAGCCCTTTCTGACAAAACAGAAAGGGCAGTTTTTGAGAACATTATTACCAATTCGGATTTTGCTTGAGATTCGGATTCAATGAAATCTCATTCAAAGGTAATGGCCATAAATAGTCTTTTGTAGGGTCGAATTTGCGGAAGTTAGCTGCCGTAACCAAGATAAAATTATCAGGTGTTAAGTTTACGGTTGTTGTTGTTCCAAATTCAGATTTGAAGAAAAAGTTACCCAAAACTGGCTTTGGAAGCTCAATTTCAGCAGTTTTCCAACGAATCAAATCCCAATAACGGTGTCCTTCCTGTGCCAATTCTACTCGACGCTCACGACGGAGTTCATCTCGCATACTCAGTTCGTTAGTTGTTACAAAATCATTGGTCAATTTAGCAATTTTTGCTCTTGCACGAAGCGGATTGATTGCCAAATCAAGGTCAGCGTCACTGATGCTTCCATCTAATTCAAATTTCGCCTCAGCGTAGGTCAAAAGTACTTCAGCATATCGCAACACTGGGCGGTCGATTGATGAAGCCTGATTATTCCAATCGTCAATGTTTGAAAATTTACGGAAGCAAAAACCAGTTTTTTGGAAGACCAAAACGGCCACATCGAATACTTTCTTCGTAAAAATGTAAGGGTCTCCAGCCTTCATTACCGTTTGGTTTAATCTATCATCACGCCCTACAAAAACATCGGTACTTTTTACGGGTGCTTTATAAAGAGGTGATTTTGTGATAGGTAAACCATCAGCCATTAAATATGAGTCAACCAAACTTTTGGTTGGACTTTTATTGCCATTTTCGAGCGTTCCACGGAAATATGTATGCGTCAATACACGGTCGGTTAAGCTAACTCCATATTGCTTCACAATGATATTTTCCTTGTTTTGAAGACCTTCGCCCGCATATTGAAACATGTCAAAATAGTTAGCATACAGACTATGTTGACGACTATCAATAACCGCTTTTGCAGCCGTAACTGCTAAGGTTAGGTGCTTTTTAGAGTCGCCATAATTATGAAATTTTGAGCGTGTTCCTTCAAAAAGAGCTACACGAGCCTTAAACGCTAATGCTCCAGAATTTGATATTCTACCAAAATTAGCCGTACCAAGTGCTGCCATTGTTGGTAATTTTGAAGCTGCAAAATCAAGGTCTTGGTAAATTTGGTCAAAAATTTTCTCTCTTGGGCTGGCTGGTTCGGTCAATTCGGGCGAAGAATCATCCAAGATTTTGAGAATTAATGGCACATCACCATATTTCTGCACTAAGCTGAAATATCCCCAAGCACGGAAAAAACGAGCCTCAGCAATATATCGGTCAATTACCGTTTGGTTTGTAGTTGCAGCAGCCTTTGGGCCTTTTTCGATGATATTATTAGCAGCTCTAATCAACTGATAGGGGGTGGTATAGTTTGCATCAGTTGAAGGAGCAAGACGTGAACCATCACTTATATTATTTGAAGTAAGGCCAATGGCATCGTCAGACCAAACATCTTCTGTATTAAATCCAGGAACAAAGGTATAAAGATAATTGGTAGCTGCTATCAAGTCGGTTTCTGAACGCCAAAATGTGGCATCACTGATTGATGTTTCGGGCAAGCGATTAATATCGCAAGCGGTCAAGCCTAAGATAAGTAGGCAAGTCGAAAGTATATAGTTAAGTTTTGATTTCATGTTTTGCTTTAATTTAATTAGTTAATCGTTGATGGTCAATAATTTAGATTGACTAATTGCTTAAAAATTAAGATTGATACCTGCTGAAGCTGTTGCAAAAAACGGGTAATCATTTTCAATATTATCTCTTTGTTCTGGGTCGAAATAACCTTTGAAATTACCCAATTTCGAGAATGTAAGAATATCTTGAGCCGAGAAGAATATCCTTGCTCTCGAAATTTTCACACGGTTTGAAAGACTCTCAGGAATTGTGTAACCAATTTGAAGGTTTTTCAAACGGGCATATCGTCCATTCAACAACCATTTGTCCGAAACACGGTAGTTGTGCGTACCACCTGTATAAGGCCGAGGATACAAGGCATCAGGGTTTTCTGGAGTCCAGTAATCTCTGTGAATACCTAAAGCTTGTTTCCAAGTTACCAATAAAGGTGCGATAGTCTCGGTTTCTGGTCTGAACGAACGCTTGCCAACACCTTGAACAAATGCAGTAAAATCAAATCCTTTATAATTAAAGCCAAGTGTTGTACCGAATACATAACGAGGCTGAGTTGTGCCAAGATACACCAAGTCACCGAAGTCGCTGGTATTACCTTTACCAACGTTGATTTTGGCATCACCATTCAGGTCTAAATACTTTACATCACCTGCACCTGTACGGTTATCTTGGAACGCCCAAGCCTTTACTTCATCGGCAGTTTGGAAATATCCATCTGTTTTATAACCAAAAACACTATTCAAAGGATACCCTTCTACAATGCTATTTGTACCTGCTGCAACAATATTTCTTCCCGCAAAATTGATGAGTTTGTTTTGGTTATCAGAAAGATTAGCTGCGATATTATATGAGAAATCTTTTCCGATTTGACCTCTATAACGGGCCTCTAATTCCCAACCCCACGATTTCAATTCACCATTGTTTTTTCTTGGAGTACCGATTCCGATTACAGCTGGTAAGTTTTGCGGTGTAAGCATATTACGGTTATATTTTACGTAATAATCACCATTGATTGTGAGTTTATTTTTAAACAAACCTAAATCAAAACCAACGTTGGTTGTTTCAATAGTTTCCCACGAAAGTACTTGTGAGGGAATCGAACTTTGGAAAAGATACGATGCACGTGAATCGCCCAATACCAATGTAGAACCACGGCTCAATTGGCTCAAGTAATCGTAGTTTCCGATTGTACTTCCACCTAAAGCACCGCCTAATCTTCCCCAAGATGCACGTAGTTTCATTTCTGAAATAAAATTAAGGTCTTTCATAAATGCCTCACGGTGAACATTCCAGCCTGCCGAAGCCGATGGAAACATTTTAATTCTTAAATCGGGAGCCAATTTTGAATTTTCGTCACGACGGATAGTTCCTTCGAGCAAATATTTTCCATCATAATTGTAATTGAAACGACTAAAAACCGATTGCGAAGCATTTGTACCAATAGTTTGACTATTTGTTTTAGTTTTATCGTCACCTAAGTTGAGCGTTGGTAAATCATTACTTACTAAGTTAGTTGCACCAGCTACCATGTTTTCAAATCTGAAATCTTCGTAGTTATATCCTGCCAAAATTCCCAAATTATGTTTTGCACCAATTTTCACATCATAATTGGCCAAAAGTTGCATATTTGTATTATTGGTGAGTTCATCAGTTAATGTATAGCTATTCACTTGATTGATATAACTCAAGACTTTTCCTCTTCCCCAAAGTGGTACAGTACGGGCGAAGTTTGTTCTATCGCCAATTCGATATTGAGTTCCGATAACTGCACGGAGTGTTAGTCCTTTTACAATATTAGCTGCTTTTAGGGTTACATTTCCGTCAAAATAGTCTCTTTTGTAATTATTGTATCCACCAGATTCGAGCCTTGCATAAACAGTTGCAGCCGAACCTGCCCCATTGTATTGTCCGTTGGGAGTAAAGAATGGTGTACGTGTACGTAAACGGTAAAGTTCGTAAATCAAACCTTGCCCATTTAAGTTACCCGAAGCCGACTCTTGATTATCTTTTGTGTAAGAAAGTCGAGTGTCAATTGAAAATACTTTACTAAGTTGAGCCCCCAAATTCAAGCGAACGTTATAGCGTTGGTAGCCATCTGGCCCGACTTTAAATACCCCGCTCTTGTTGTAGTAACCACCTGATAATAAGAAATTTAGTTTATCTGTTCCACCCGAAATACTTAGATTCTGAGTAGTCATTGAAGAGTATTTTCTTAAAACTTGGTCGGTCAATGGAACTTGGTTGTAGAATAGCCAAGTGGTAGTATCAGCAGGGTTAACCACGTATGGAACCCCATCTTTGATTCGTTGAATATCAACATCTGAGTATTCTGGCCCACTTCCAGAGTTCTTACGAGCTAAGTTAGAAAACTCTGCTTCTTCTAAAAGTGACATTCTTTCGGGTACATTAATTGACCAGTCAGTACCTTGTTGGGCCAAATAGGCAAACTTGATTTTACCTGCTTTTGCTTTTTTGGTAGTGACCAAAATTACACCACCCGCCGCTTGAGCTCCATAGATTGCAGCCGCAGCGGCATCTTTCAATACGCTTATATTTTCAACGTCATTTGGATTGAGTGATTGTAGGGTATTGCTCGGAACAGTCACTCCATCCAAAATAACCAAAGGTTCAATACTACCATTGGCCGATGATGCTCCACGAATCTGAATTCCGATGCCTTCACTACCTGGTTGGCCACTTGAACGTGTAACAATTAAACCTGGACTTGTACCTTGTAAAGCATTTGCTAAGTTACTTGACGGTCGGTTTTCGATAGCTTTTGAATCAATGGTTGAAACCGCCCCAGTTAAGTTAACTTTCTTTTGAGTACCATAACCAACCACCACTACTTCTTCGAGCGATTTAGAATCGGTAATCATACTCACACTAATAATTGTCTGATTTCCCACTTCAATTTCTTGGCTTTCGTAGCCCAAAAAACTGAATACCAAAACAGAATTTTTGTTAGGAACTTTAATGGTATAATCGCCTTTACCATCGGTAGTTGCTCCACGAGAAGTACCTTTGATTGTTATACTTACCCCTGGTAACGCTTCGCCCTTTTCGGCATCGCTAACTTTTCCTGTAATCGTGATGTCAGCGGCATTTGCATAGCCACTTATCAAGCAGAGTAGAGCTAAAACAGTGTAAATAAGCCTACCTTTGGCAGTCTTCTTCATCAACTGAGTAAACAGTAGATTTTTTTTCATAATAGAATAATAGAATTGAGTTTGAATAAATGTTGACTAAGTAATCTTTATTAGACAGTGTAAGTTAAGAGTGTTAAGCAAAACCTAAAAAATTAGTGACTGAGCTAAACCGAATCCTCTTATTTTTAGGGGTTTCGGCTTCGCTCAACGACCAAAAACAAACTTTTACACTATCGTGCGTAAATTCTGTAAGTAAATAATTACTAAAATAATTTCTGTTTGTTCTTTAAGGCTTCATATCTCAACAGCCCTTCTAAATAATAATAGTCGGCATAAACAAGCGGCACATCAATTTCTGAATTACCAGGTTTATGACCCGTGCTATGCATCAAAATAAAGTGATTATTTTTTCCGAGTTCTGCTTTAAAGGCTGGCGTAGATAATGTTTCAAGCATTTTTACGGCTGAATTATAATAGGTTTTGGCATCTTTTCCACCATAAGTACTTAATTCTAATAATGCTGAGGCACAAATGGCTCCTGCTGAAGCATCTCGCTCTTCACCTGGTTTACTAAAATCCCAATACGGAATCATATCAGCTGGAAGTGTGGGATTTTTTAGATAAAAATTGGCAATATTACGTGCAAAATCCAGGTATTTCTTATCTTTTGTTTCACGATACATAACAGTATAGCCATAAAGCCCCCATGCTTGTCCCCTTGCCCAAGCCGACTCATCGGCTGCACCTTGATGCGTTTTTTTGGCCAAAACCTCTCCATTTTCACCGTATAATAATACGTGATAGCTACTAAAATCAGGGCGATAATGATTTTTCATCGTATTATTGGCGTGCGTAACACTCAAATCATAGAGGCTTTTGTCGCCCGATTCTTTCGCTGCCCAAAACAAAAACTCCAAATTCATCATATTATCAATGATAACAGGATATTTATACCCCCCCTTAAAGCTTTCCCAAGATTTAATCAAACCGATTTTAGGATTAAATCTGGTTGCTAAAGATTTTGCACCTGTAAGCATCACATCTTTATAAATGGGATTTTTTGTAAGGCGATAACCATTCCCAAACGGACAATAGAGCATAAAGCCTAAATCGTGCGTGCGTGTATTAAACTTTTCTTTCTCAACCGCCATCGTCCATTTATCAGCAGCTTCTTTCCATTTTTGTTCGTGATTAAATTGATAAATGTACCATAATGAGCCGCCGAAAAAACCACTACACCACCACTCAGATTTCATATCTCTCGGTGAGCCATCAGGCTGGGTTGATTGCGGAAATTTACTTAAATCTTGGTGTGCTGCAAGCATACCTTCATACTGTTTAGCAGCAAATTCAAATTCTTTTTTTACATCAAGTTTCGACTGCCCATAAGATGTAAATGATAATAGCAAACATAATGAAAAATAATACTTGTTAAGGTAACTTTGCTTCATTCGATTTAAAATTAAGGTTATTGGAAAAGTACAATAAATATTTTTTTTTTTTAACATGAACTTAAATTAAATTAATTGTTCATATACCGTAATATTTACTTAATATTTATAAATATATATTATTAGCATTAATTTTCAAAGAATAAATATTAAAAAATTGGTCATTTATTTTAATAAATTTTGCAAACGTAACCGCAAACGTAACCGCAAACGTTTGCATATATACTAAAATTTATAAAATCTCTTTAAAAATTTATATTAATTTTAGTACTTAAATATTTTAACTATATTTGAAAATCTAATTACTATTTAAAAAATATAAAAAAAATCATATTTCATACCTCATGCTACGAAGAACCCCAGTAACTATAAAGGATATCGCCCAAACTTTAAATGTTTCTGTTTCTACAGTATCGAGGGCATTACGTGGTATGCCTGAAATTCATCCCGATACCAAAAGTGCCATTCTGAAATTGGCGGAAGAAATGGACTACCAACCGAATCAGTTAGCCAAAAATTTAGTGGGCAATCGGACCAAAACAATAGGTGTGATTGTTCCTGCTTTGAGCTACTATTTTTTTGCTTCGATGCTCAATAGTATCGAAGATGCAGCTATGCAGGCTGGCTACAGTGTAATGGTCTGCCAAACCAACGAATCATATCTACGAGAGATAGCTCAAATTCAAAATATGCTTAATTCTCAGGTTGAAGGTTTTATCATTTCACTGGCTCGAGATTCGCTCGACCACGACCATATAAATCGGCTCATTAGGAAACAAATCCCTCTGGTTTTATTTGATAGATATACTGATAAAATTGATTGTTCAAAGGTAATTGTTGATAATAAACAAGCGGCATTTAAAGCCACTTCACACTTAATCGAACAAGGCTGCCGTCGGTTAGCTTGCTTAGCAGGGCCTCCACATCT
>JAIYBU010000227.1 GCA_027488335.1 Cytophagaceae bacterium | reverse complement strand
TCTTGTAAAGCTCCCAATTTATCAACCAATTCATCTCGATAATTGACATCCATTTCGTGCAGAACTTTATCAATTTCTTGTTGCAAAAAATTCTCTCGCTCGAAAGCCTGCATGGCTACTTGCAAAATAGAATCTTGGGTTTGGTAAGAAAGTAAATCTTGATTCAAGAATCCGATTGAACAATCTCCTGCCTTCGAGATACTTCCAGCATCGGCTTGGTATTCTCCAACAATCAAACGCAAAAGCGTTGATTTTCCCATTCCGTTCAAACCGATTAGACCAATTTTATCCTTTGGTTTTATTTGCAAATTTGCTCCGTCAAATATCGGTCTTCCACCAAAATAAAACGATAAATTACTGATTGTAAGCACTTTATATGATTAATTGTTAATTGTGAATGTAACACAGTTTTTTTTAATTGTGTATGATGTAGAAAAAGCACAATTTTGTAAAAAAAAGTACCACTTTTAGTCAATAAACCGCTTCAAAATGGGACCATAGCTATCTACTCGTCTATCTCTCAGATACGGCCATGTGGTACGGTATTTTTCAGTTAAATCTAAATCGATTTCTTGAACATGTACTTCTTCTTTATCGTGTGGAGCTAAGTACAATAGACTTCCGAATGGATTTGCTACAAAACTTCCGCCCCAAAATTGCTGGTCAGCTTCACGGCCTACTCTATTCACTGACACTACGTGCAATCCATTTGCCACCGCATGACTACGTTGAATTGTCTGCCAAGCGTTGTACTGCTCGGTGTTTATCGTTGGGTCTGGTTCGTTGGTGTCCCAACCAATGGCCGTTGGATAAAACAAAATTTCTGCACCCATCAAAGCCGTAATGCGTGCCGCTTCTGGATACCATTGGTCCCAACAAATCAGTACGCCGAGTTTTCCGTATTTTGTTTCAAAAATTTTATAACCTAAATCATCGGCCGAAGCATCGCCTGGGGTGAAGTAAAATTTCTCATAATAACCTGGGTCATCAGGGATGTGCATTTTGCGGTATTTTCCGAGATATTTACCGTCGGCATCAAGCACGGCGGTTGTATTGTGGTAAAGCCCAGCGGCACGTTTTTCAAAAAGTGATGCTATAATTACGACATTGCATTCTTTCGCAACGGCTGAAAGTAAATCGGTCGTTGGGCCAGGAATGGATTCAGCTAAATTAAAATTGGAGTGGTCTTCTACATCACAAAAATAAAGCGATGTAAACAACTCTTGTAAACAAACGATATTTGCTCCCTTGGCGGCAGCTTCTCTGATGCCTGTGATTGCTTTTTGAGTGTTTTCGACCACATCAGCCGAACATGACATCTGTACTAATCCGATATTTACTTTACGCATACTTCTCTATTTTTTCGCAAAGATACTTTGTTTAATGTAGAATGTAGAATGTAGAATGTAGAATTATTGATTTTCGCTAAAATAAGCCCAAATCTTGAATTGATTATATACTGAGAAAAAAGCAGTACCTTTGTAAAATCCTATTTGTTAGGACTAACAAAATCATCATTTATGTCATTTGAATCATTAAATTTAATTGAGCCAATCAAGCTCGCACTTGCTGCCGAAGGTTATACAACTCCAACACCCATCCAACAACAATCCATACCGATAGTTTTAGAAGGAAAAGATTTACTGGGCGTAGCCCAAACTGGCACAGGAAAAACTGCCGCTTTTTCAATTCCAATCATACAGAAACTTTATCAGAATAGAGATATAAACCGTAAAGGTCGCCGAAAAATAAAGGCACTTATCGTTACTCCAACCCGTGAGTTGGCCATACAGATTGGTGAAAGTATTTCGGCTTATGGTGCCAATACCGACCTCCGTTACACCGTTATTTTTGGTGGTGTGAAACAAGGCCGTCAAACTGACGAGCTGCATAATGGTGTAGATATTTTAGTAGCTACTCCAGGTCGTTTACTTGATTTGATTGCCCAAGGTTTTATCTCGCTCAACGCTGTCGAAATATTTGTTTTAGACGAAGCCGACCGTATGCTCGATATGGGTTTTGTACATGATGTAAAGCGTTTGATTACACTGTTGCCTAAGCAACGCCAATCGCTATTTTTCTCGGCAACAATGCCTCCAGAAATTGTCAAACTGGCTTCAACTATTTTGCATAATCCATCATCGGTGAGTGTAACACCTGTTTCGTCAACGGCTGATACTATTAACCAATTTTTATATTATGTCGATAAAAAAGATAAAAATGCGTTGCTTTTAGATATTTTAAAAGACCCAAAAATAGAAACAGCATTAGTTTTTACTCGTACAAAACATGGTGCTGACAAGGTGGTAAAAGTGCTTTTGGCAAAGGGAATTAAAGCCGAAGCCATTCATGGTAATAAAGCACAAAATGCACGTCAGCGTGCTTTGACTAACTTCAAATCAAAAGAAACGAGAGTTTTGGTAGCAACTGATATTGCCGCTCGTGGAATTGATGTAGATGATTTGGCGTATGTAATCAATTTTGAGATTCCAAATATCCCGGAAACGTATGTTCACCGAATTGGGCGAACTGGGCGTGCAGGAGCAACTGGAACTGCATTCTCATTTTGTGAAGATGAAGAGTTGGGCTATTTGAAAGATATTCAGCGATTGATTGGTAAAAAAATACCTGTTATCAATGAACACCCTTATGCTATTCAGCCAAATTACAGTGTTGGGCCGCCAGTAGTTCAAAAACCACAAGGGAGAGGTGGAGCAAGACCAAATACTACTTCTCAAAAAATGAATTCAACTACCAGAACAGCACCAAAGCCAAATAATGGTAGTAATGCACCACAAGGTGGCAGTAGTAAACCAAAAAAGAAATGGTATGGTAATAGCGGCAAAAAAGCATAATTTTTTTACATTTACGAGCGTAACCTTCATCCCAATTACGCTTTATGAAAAAAAATATATTACTTATTGCTTTAATTGTTTTACAGATTGCTTGTCAATCGGAAAATAAGCAGCAAACCGCTAAGCTCGAAACACTCGAAAATACGATTTGGGTAAATGCGAAATATTTAGCCACCCTCGAACAAACCAAATCTCCGCTAAAAGCAAAACCTTTTGCTGATACCGTAATGATTAACTTCGATTCCAATGCCGATACCGCCAGTATTGTATGGAATTTTCACGAAGGTTCGTCGTATTCGATAAAAAAAGGTGTAAAAATAGCTTTTTTTGATGCGTATGAAGTAAAGCCAAAACCCGAATTTGAAGCAATTTTAAGTAATGGCATTTTAAAGATTGGAAATAGTCGTTTCAAAAAGGTTGATACGACTGGCTTTATAGAAAAGAAATATTGGATTGGAAAATATTCAACGCCAAATGGAAACATCGAACTAAAATACGATGGTAAAATTTCGGGAGTTGATTCTCTGGCAACTTTTTATGTTTGGAGCGATTATATAACTACCCAAACTGATATTGATTTAATAGATTTATACGCAAATTCCAACAAATCAACTACTTATGGTTATAAATTTGTAGGAAATGAGATTGTTTTCTATGAATTTATCTGGAGTGAAGAAGGGCTTATTGGTAAAGCTGGGAAAGAGATTTTTAGGTGGAAAAAATGTAAAGATTAAGGAAGCTTTCAGATTAAAAGAAGGCTTCTTTTTTCTCTTAAAAGCCCTTATTTGCATACCGATTTTTATAAAGATACTATCAATGGGAGAAAGGAGTTGTTCGGAGAATTTAATTTAAAACCACTTTTTTGACCTGCTTTTTACGACTTTATTTTTATCTTTGCGGCTCAATACAGAACCAAAGTAAATTAATGGACAAGATACTCCTCCGTAAAAGCACCAACCCCTTTGACGTAAAAATAGCCTTAGCTTCTTCCAAATCAGAAAGCAATCGAGCGTTAATCATCAATGCTTTAGCAAAAGATACTACTGAAAACTTACAAAATCTTTCGACGGCACGAGACACACAAACAATGATTCGTTTGTTACAATCTACTGACCAAACGGCTAATGTGATTGATGCAGGAACAACGATGCGATTCTTGACGGCTTATTTTACGGCAACCAACCAAAATAAAATCATGACTGGTACGCCACGTATGTGCGAGCGTCCAATCGGGATTTTGGTCGATGCCCTTCGCACGCTCGGAGCTGAAATTGAGTATCTAAATAAAGAAGGCTATCCGCCTTTGCACATTAAAGGTTTTGCTGAACAAAAATCAGACGAAGTAACAATCCGTGGCGATGTAAGTAGTCAGTATATTTCCGCTTTATTGATGATTGCTCCAACGTTGCCACAGGGATTGACTATCAATCTGACTGGCGATTTAGGTTCAATTCCATATATCAAAATGACACTTGAGCAAATGAAAGCCTTTGGTGTAAATTATGAGGCAAATTGGGAGACAAAAACGCTTAAAGTGTTGCCAGATTCTTATCAATCAACCACATATAAAGTAGAGTCTGATTGGTCAGGAGCGAGTTATTGGTATAGTATTGTGGCACTTTCAACGTTTGAAAATACACAGGTTGAGTTGCTGGGGTTGAAAGAAAATTCATTACAAGGCGATAGCGATATTGTGAATATTATGAGTCATTTAGGTGTAAAAAGTACATTTACAGCCGATGGCGTATTGTTAACTAAAATTCCTGCTGAAACTACCCTCAACTGGGATTTTACTAATTGCCCTGACCTTGCACAAACGGTAGCCGTGACTTGTGCCGCCAAAGGAATTGAAGCCACTTTTACGGGTATTGAAAGCTTGAAAATTAAAGAAACCGACCGTGTTTTGGCACTCCAAAACGAACTGAAGAAGTTTGGTGGCGATTTAGTTGAGGTAGAAAAAAACATAAGCTATAAAGTAGTAACCAACCAACCAATAGCCAATAGCTCAAAAGTAACAATTGCAACTTACGACGACCACCGCATGGCAATGGCATTTGCTCCGTTGGCAATGTTGATGGATGTAACAATCGAAGAACCAAATGTAGTAGTGAAATCTTACCCAAGTTTTTGGACTGATTTACAAAAAATAATCAGTTTTGACAACTTTTGAGAAGTTGTCAAAACTATAAAAACTTTTTTGTTTAACTTTGCAAAACTCTTCACAAATACACAATGCAATCAATTAGTACAAAGCATCTACTCGGAATAAAAGACCTTACGGCCAACGACATTAATTTGATTTTAGAAACAGCTAAAGAATTTAAAGACGTTATTAACCGACCGATTAAAAAAGTTCCTTCTCTGCGTGATGTAACGATTGCCAATGTTTTTTTTGAAAACTCTACTCGTACCCGACTTTCGTTTGAATTAGCCGAAAAACGCCTTTCTGCCGATGTCGTCAACTTTTCAGCTTCAGGCAGTTCGGTTAAAAAAGGAGAAACACTCCTTGATACTGTCAATAATATTTTGGCTATGAAAGTAGATATGGTAGTAATGCGACACAGCAGCCCTGGAGCTCCACATTATTTATCGAAACACATCAAAGCCAATATCGTAAACGCAGGAGATGGCACGCACGAACACCCAACTCAAGCACTATTGGATGCGTTTTCGATGCAAGAAAAAATCGGAGATTTGGCAGGAAAGAAAATTGCAATTATTGGTGATATTCTTCACTCACGAGTAGCTCTATCGAATATTTTTTGTTTACAGAAACTCGGTGCAGAAGTGATGGTTTGTGGGCCAAATACGCTTTTGCCAAAATATATCAGAGAAATCGGTGTAAAAGTTGAGCATAATGTAAAAAATGCACTCGAATGGTGCGATGTAGCTAATGTGCTTCGTATTCAGCTCGAACGCCAGCAAATCAAGTATTTTCCTTCATTGCGTGAATATTCTTTGTATTTTGGTATCAACAAAAAAATGCTTGATGAATTGAATAAAGAGATTGTATTGATGCACCCAGGTCCAATAAATAGGGGAGTAGAACTAACATCAGACGCTGCCGATTCGCATCATTCAATCATTCTCGACCAAGTAGAAAATGGTGTGGCTGTAAGAATGGCAGTGCTTTATTTATTGGCTCAACAAAATTGATATTTAATTTGCTGGAACGTACAACTTGTACGTTCCAGCAAAGATTAATTCTCCACCATTACCTTCTTTCTCTTCTTCCTTTTCTACCTTCTTGTATTTCAGCTTTGCGTTTTTCGTGTTCTTCTTTAAATTTCTGTAATTGTTCAGGTGTAAGGACCGACTCATATTTTTTGCTCAAATCTTGATAATTAGCTTTCATTTTCTGACGAGTTGCCTGCATTTCAGCTTGGTGTGCGGCACGTAATTCTTCTTGTTTTTTTGCTTGCTCAATATTGATTGCTACAACCTTTTTGTACTGTTCATCAGTCAAGTTGAGGTTTTTCTGCATACGTTTGGCATATACTTCTGCACGTTCTTCGGCCGTAAATCCACCGCCTTGTCTTTGTCCTCTTTTTTCATGCTGAGCTCTTGCAGGTTTTGCATCTTGTGCAATTGTAGAAAAACCAATTCCTGCGATTAATAACGTTAACAAAATTCCTTTTTTCATTGCGTTAAATTTGTTTTAATGATAAACACTTATAGAGCTTAGAGCGAATATTAAGATAATAGTTTAAGCATACTCTGAACAAAAACTGCTATTTTTGTTTTAATTAACATATTTTAAGAAATCGAAATGAGCTTTAGCGAGATTAAAGAGCTGATAATCAATATGTTTGGCAAAGAAGTTATTTTAAAAGAAGATTTAACTTCCCTACAACACAGCATAACCATACCTAACGAACTATTGCTTGAGGTTTGTCAGTTTCTGCATGTTCAACCCAAACTATATTTTGATTATTTAGCTTGTATTACAGGAATTGATAATGGACCGACGCTCGGAACTGTCGAGGTTGTGTATCATTTAACATCCATTCCTTACGAACATAATTTTGTGCTAAAGGTAGAAGTGCCACGTAATCAGGAAGGTGAGTCATTGCCCAAAGTTTACTCACTAACGCCAATTTGGAAAACTGCCGACTGGCACGAACGGGAAACGTATGATTTAGTAGGAATTGATTTTGTGGGGCATCCTGACCTAAGAAGAATTTTATTACCAGCCGATTGGGAAGGATATCCGTTACGAAAGGATTATCAAGAACAAGAAATTTATCATGGAATAAAAGTGAAGTATTGATAAAATGAAAGCCTATTTTAATTAGTTTTCTAGATATTATTTCCTTTGTTCTTTTAATAAGCGATTTTAATCGCTGAAAAACGAACGAGTCACCGCTATGTTGATTAGAAGTGACTCGTTCGTTTTTCTTGATAAATCGAACTATTAATACTGCAATGCAGTCTTAAATTCTGAAGTAGTATGAAACTGAATATCAGGGTTATTTTGAATATTCATTCGTAGAATCCAGTCAGTTTCGGCCAAAAAAACAGGGTTTTGGTCTTTATCGTAGGCGATAAAATTGCTTTTAAGGCGAATAAACTCGGCTAATTTAACTTTATCTTCACAGGTTATCCAACAAGCTTTTGAGTAAGGGCGATGCTCAAATACACAACTGGCCGAATATTCATTTAACAAACGGTGCTGAATAACCTCAAATTGAAGTTCACCAACTGTTCCGATAATTTTTCTATTTCCAGGTTGTATGGTAAATAATTGAGCAACTCCTTCATCGGTCAGTTGTTGTACACCTTTTTCCAATTGCTTCGATTTCATTGGGTCTTTATTGATTACCTCTTTGAAAATCTCGGGTGAGAAACTTGGAATACCCGTAAATTGTAATTCTTCTCCTTCTGTTAGTGTATCACCGATTTTAAAAGTGCCAGTATCATACAAGCCAATTACATCACCAGGGTAAGCATCTTCAACTACATCTTTTCTATCGGCCAAAAAGGCAAACGGACTTGCAAAACGCATTTCCTTATTCAAACGCACGTGCTTGTAGAATTTTCCTCGGTTAAACTCGCCACTACAAATACGCAAGAAAGCAATTCTATCACGGTGGCGAGGGTCGATGTTTGCGTGAATTTTGAAAACAAAGCCACTAAATTTATTTTCGTCAGGTTCAACCATACGTTTATCGGTCATGCGATGCACGGGTAGAGGCGAAACATCACAGAATGTATTGAGCAATTCCATAACGCCGAAATTACTTACGGCACTACCAAAAAATACAGGTGCTAAATCGCCCTTGAGATAAGCTTCTTTATCGAAAGTATCGTAAATTCCGTCAATCAATTCTACATCCTCACGCAATTGAGCGGCATCTTTTTCGCCTACTTTTTGGTCTAAAACTGCTGATTCTAATTCAATGACATCAATATCATCTTCTAAGCGAGTTTTGTTGACTGCAAAGTGATTCATTTTCTTTTCGAGCAAATGGTATACACCCTTGAAACTTGAACCACCATTAACTGGCCACGTAATTGGGCGAACACGTAAACTCAACTTCTGCTCCAATTCATCTAATAAATCAAACGGATTTTGTCCTTCACGGTCCATTTTATTTACGAAAATAATCACTGGCGTTTTACGCATTCGGCAAACCTCCATTAACCTTTCAGTTTGCTCTTCTACGCCTTTCACACAGTCAATTACCAAAATTACGCTATCGACCGCCGTAAGCGTGCGGTAAGTATCTTCCGCAAAATCCTTGTGACCAGGTGTATCAAGTATATTGATTTTTAAAGCTCGGTATTCAAAAGTCATTACCGATGTTGCCACCGAAATACCACGTTGCTTTTCGATTTCCATAAAGTCAGAGGTCGTTGACTTCTTGATTTTGTTCGATTTTACGGCTCCTGCGGTCTGAATCGCACCACCAAAAAGCAGTAGTTTTTCGGTAAGTGTGGTTTTTCCTGCATCGGGGTGGGCAATGATGGCGAATGTACGGCGTTTGTGTAACTCTTCAGTAAATGACATTTTTGAATCTTAATTTTTTAAAACGAGTGCAAAATTAGTCAAAAAAAATGAAAAAATGACGTCAATGTTTAACTCCGCAATGGAGTTGCTTTCCGACGTTTTATCTTAGACCTAAAACTCAGGAGCAAACTTCTCCCAAAGTTTATTGGCTTGGTCTTGAACTGGTTTGGGTAATTTATTAAAAGAACTATCCGCTACTTTTTCTTTCTTAAAATCAAAGCCACGAGGCAGTGTTGTTCCTCGTATGGCAGCTTTATTGCCGTTTTCAATGACCATGAGCTTTAATACAATTGGACTGACATCGCTACGGCAGCCGACCTTATAAAGAAAAGTAATTTCAGCGTATTGGTTTTTATCTAAATCAGTAATTCTGAGCGATTCTGTCAAAAATTGCAAATCATTGTCAAACTCGCAATGGTCTTCCTTATCGGTGATTTGCCTTAGTAAGACCAACTCTTTATTGCTTTTTTCGATGTAATGCTGCACTAAAATTGCTTTTGATTCCCACTCATCTGACCTATTTTGTAGCGTTGTTGCTACTAAATAATTTTTGCCGTTTTTGTCTTCAAATTGCAACGCTTTGTCTATAATTGCATCATCTGATACAATTATTCTTAATACTGATGGTTCTATGGCTTTTGTAGCTATTTGCTGAGAAAAACTATGTAAGCTTGTAATAAAACTAAAAAACAAAGCTATTTTTTTCATATTTTACAATGCTCCCCAATAGCGTGAAGCTTCTTTTATGGTTTCAAATTTATTTTTATTGGCTTTTGCATATTCGATGTTTGCCCCTTCTGGACCAGCCCAATCAATGACAATTTCGAGTTCATTTTTGCTATTTCTGAATGCTCCAATAATTTTTATAGCATCCTTTGGAAACTGTCCGCCATCATCTACTCTCCAAGTTGAGCCTTCATCGTATTTAGCTGGATAATCTTTATAAATGTATGATTTGTCTCCGATTACCAAACTGGCTAAGACACTATCTTGTTTTTTCTCAAAAACCACAATAAAAGTATTATTGTGGCCCAAATCAGCAATTTTCCAGCCTTCTTTAATTTTTCTTTTACGTTCGGTTTCTATTTTCGATTTATTCGATGCATCTATTCCTTTGGGTGAAGCTAAAGTTTTGGCATGAATAACTTGGCGAGTAGTTAAAAACGCATTATTAAAAAGCACCACACTTTGGTCTGTATTAACCTTTTTACTGTTCAGAATGCTCATTACTTCTCCAAAACAGTTTTTAAAATTTGAAGAAACAAGATTAATTCCACTTTCATTTCCTTTTTGACTGGCGTCAAACGAAACCTCTGCTAAATTACCTTCGCCATCAATTATTTTTGAAAGTTTTTTTCCGTTAGTACCTTCTTCAAAAGCTAAAATTTTTGTTCCAGCTTCGTTGCCGAAGCCAAAACTTATCATTTCACCATCGGAGGTGTTAGCATTTGTTGCAAAGGCGAGTGTATCGACTTTTGTTAGGGGCGGAGTATCGTTGGCTTCTTTTTTTGCTTGACAAGCCACTAAAATAGCTGCCAAAAAAACGTATAAAATAGATTTCATTTTGAATGATTGGGCTATATTAGGTATTCTTAAAATATTCTTTCAAAACGGTTTCACCGATTTTACCTTGTGGGGTGTATTTATCTCTAAATTTGTGTTTTCGTCCTTCTTCATTTTCTCTTTTCATGTCAGGAAACCATTTCCAAATAAAACAACCTGCTAACCAACGTTCTTTCCAAACTTCTTCAAAAAAAGCTTTGTAAGCATCGGCTTGAAGTGCATCATTATCAGGGTATTTTGAGTAAGACTCCCAAGGTTTTTGCGTGGTAAAATCGGTACTTTGATAGCCTATTTCAGTGAAAAGTATAGGTTTTTGTAGTTTTCTGCTGAATTTTTCTAATTTATTTCGGTGGCTTTCCCAACCTTTTTTTATGTTTTCTAAAGAAGGAGATTTTTCTTCGGCCAGAGGAAAATAACCATCTACACCCACAAAATCAAGTTCATTCCAAAATGGTACTTTTTCGTAGCAGTCCCAGTTTTCGGCGTAGGTTAGTTTTCCTTTATAAATACTTCTAATGTCTTTGATTATTTTATTCCAAAATTCGGGGCGTTTTTCTACAAAATTCTCAAATTCGGTGGCAATACAGTAAATTTCAATTTTTGAAGAGTCGGCTACTTTAGCAAAGTCCAATAAATATTCTCCAAATGATTTCTCAAAAATTTGCCATTCGGCTTCGGTTTTGAAATCTAAATCGCCAGTAAATGTGCTTCCTGTATTGCTTTGTATCCACGCATGAGGTTTCAGCATTACTTTTAAACCTTTTTGGTGGGCCATTTTTGCACATTCGCTCACACCTTTTGGCGATTCGCCCCACCAATGTCCGTCCGAAGATTTATTGTATCTAAATTCAGGGCTGCCATCACGAGTGAAGCCGTAAGGTGTAAGTGCTACCCATTCGGCGTTTACATTCTTGACACTTTCAAATTCTGATGCCTCGATTTCTCTTGGCGGAGCAACAAAGCAAACTCCTTTTAGTTTAGAACCTTCAAAAACAACAGCTTTATTTTGGCAACTGACAAATCCAATAAAGAGAGAGTAGTATAAGAAAAGTTTTTTGAGCATTATTAGATGTTTAAGAAGTTGAAAAAAGTAGGATATTTGTTATAAAATTGAGAAATACTCAATAGTTTTGCAAATAAACTTTTCCTTAATCGAAAAAGAATGACTTTTGAAGAATATTTGTTATCAAAGAAAATTGATGCCGCACAATTTAGCAAATCGGAACCTCAGAGATTTGATGAGTGGAAGTATCTATTTGCTCAAATGCACGCCGAAAGTTTTACTGCACAAAAGAAGTTTTTGATTAACTCTACTCGAAGAAAATATCAGATTGAAAAATAGTTTAAGTTTACGTTTTGGCTGTTTTTGAGTTAAATTCTTGAGGCTACCTACCTTTCATCAATATTTCGTCTTTTTCACGTCTATAATTACAAGCCTTTTGTCTACTCTTTTCAACCGCTTGTAATTTATCTAAATCATTTGGTACTAAATTTAGTTTTCAAAGGGTAAATAAGCCTTAATTTTGTATTAATTCAAGATTAAGGCTGGCTAAAAACTGCACTTTACAATATTATTTAATAAAACCAACTAATGAAAAAACTGAATTTTTTATTGCTATTACTTTTAGGAACTGCAAGTATAACATTCGCCCAAATGCCTGGTATGGGTGGCGGTGGAGGTATGCGTATGGGAGGCGGTGGTTTCCCAGGAATGAACCAACAACAACAACAAATCCCACAAGAAGAAATTCCGAGAGGCTCATCAAAAATTTCTGGCAAATTAATTGACTCTACTACTAATAAAGCCGTAGAATTTGCATCGGTAGTTGTTTATGACAAAAACAATAAAGTTGTTGATGGTGCAATGACTGATATGAATGGGGCTTTTACAGTCAAAAATTTAGCGAAAGGCACATATAAAGTTGTGGGTTCGTTTATTGGCTACAAAAATGCCGTTGTATCGAAAGTTGAAATCAAAGCCAACAAAGAAGAAGTAAACGTTGGTAGCATGATGATGTCGACCGATACGAAAGTTTTGGGCGAAGTAACCGTAACTGGTCAAGCATCGCTGATTGAAGATAAAGTTGACCGTTTGGTGTATAATGCTGACAAAGATATTACGAGTAAGGGCGGAACCGCCGAAGATGTTTTGCGTAAGGTTCCGATGCTTACTGTGGATATGGACGGTAACGTACAAATGCGTGGAAGCGGTAATATCAAGGTTTTGATTAATAATAAACCTTCGAGTATTTTAGCGAGTAATGTGGCTGATGCCATCAAGCAAATTCCGGCAGATATGATTAAGCAGGTAGAGGTAATTACTTCACCATCAGCCAAATACGATGCTGAAGGGACGGCAGGTATCATTAATATCATTACTAAGAAAAATAACCTTCAAGGTTTGACTGGCTTCGTGAATGCTGGTGCGGGTGTTCGTGGTGCAAATGCTTTTGGAAATGTAAATTTGCGAAAAAAGAAAATTGGTACTGCCTTGAATTTTGGTGGGAATAGCTCATATAATACTCCGAGCAATGGCTCAACCGTAAGAAATTCGTCAGTGAGAGGGGTCGCAACTACTTTTAATCAATCTGATGAAAATAATGTAAAACGCTTATTTGCAAACTCTCAATTGACGATTGATTATGATATCAATGCCAAAAACTCAATGAGTCTGAGTGCAAGATATGGTTTAGGAAACTTTAACACTACTGGACTGCAAACAAGTTTGTTGCAAAACACTTCTGGAACAATCTTACAACAATTTACGCAAGATTCTAAGAATATTCGTGGCAATAAAAGTATTGATGTTGACTTTAATTATACCAAAACATTTAAGGAGCAAGGACATGAACTGGCATTATTAGCTCAACATGGTCGTAATGTTAGGGTAACTGATTTTACGAATGCTCGCTTAGGTTTACCCTATAATAAAAGTAATAATGATGGTATTAATGGCGAAACTACATTTCAATTAGATTATACCTATCCATTTAAGAAAAATATTTTTGAGGTTGGTGCTAAATATATTATTCGTGATGTGACCAGTAATTTTGACTTCTATAATTACAATAAACAAACTGGTGATTATGTCATTCAGGCCAACAGAACAAATAATTTTAGCTATAATCAAGATGTAGCTGCGGCTTATTCAACATTTACCATTGCCTTGCCTAAAAAATGGGGAATCAAAGCAGGTGCTCGTTATGAAAGTACTCAAATTTCTGCGAAGTTTCAAACTTCAGATAAGCCGATTACGATTCCTGCTTACGAGAATTTTATTCCAAGTTTGTCAATTTCAAAAGATTTTCCTAAAAATCATAAAGTCAGAGCAAGCTATACACAACGTATTCAACGCCCATCGCTTGAGTTCCTGAATCCTTTTGTTAATTACTCTGACCCATTAAATATTTCTTATGGTAATCCATTATTAAAACCAGAATTGAGCCACAGCTTTGAATTAAATTATAGCACTTTCTTTAAAGCAAATTCGGTCAATGTATCGATATTTAGAAGATTTACCAATAATAATATTACAAGTGTAAGGTCAGTAAACGAACAAGGTATCACAACCTCCACATTTGATAATATTGGTAAAACAAACTTTTATGGTGGAAGTGTCTTCATAAATTTACAACCAACAAAGAGTTTGAGAATTGGTGGTGGTACCAATATTACCAACAATTTGTTGAGCGGCTCAATTGTGATTCCAGTTTTACAAGCTGACAACACTTACAAGACCTCAGTTGTAGCAATATCGAACGAAGGTTGGAATGCGAATGTAAACTTCAATGCTTCCTACACATTTACCAAAGGTTGGGGAGCTCAAGCATTTGGTTTCATGGGAAGCCGTCAGATTCAGTTGCAAGGTTATCAAGGAGCTTTCCGTTTCTATAACTTAGGCGTGAAAAAAGACTTCAAAAATAAAAAGGGTAGTTTCAATTTTGGTCTGGACAATCCGTTTACAAAATCGCTTAAAATTACAAGCGAATCAAGCGACCCGACTTACAAAAATATTAATGTGCGTAATATCTATAACCGTGGAGCTCGTTTCTCAATCAATTATATGTTTGGCAAGATGGACTTTAATGGTGGAAATATGTTCCGTAGTAAGAAAAAGGTGAGTAATGACGATGCAAAAGCAGGCGAAGGCGATGGCGGTGCTGCAACACAACAACCAGCCGCTGGAGGTGGTCGTCCGAGATAATATTTGAAAATTATACTTCAACAATAAATATACGTTACTCAAAAGCCATGCAGATTTGTATGGCTTTTTTGCTATTGATAGATTTACTTTTATTTTTGTTCATAACAAACCCATTAATAAATCGTGAAAAAGAAACTTTCCATCCTATTAGTATTCTGCATATACGCATCTGTATTTGCTCAGACACCCAAGCAAGACAAAATTTTAGAAACTAAACTGCAAGAAACCCTCAACGGATTTCGAGGAGTTGTTGGTGTTTATGTAAAAAACTTGAAAACCAATAAATTTGTAGCAATCAATGCAGATACTATTTTTCCGACTGCAAGCATGGTCAAAATTCCGATTATGGTCGGAACATTTGATAAAATACTGAAAGGAGAGATAAAATATGACCAACAACTAACCTATAAAGACTCGCTACATTACGATGATGGCATTGTAGGTTCGTTAAAAGATGGAGCTAAAATTGAACTCAATAAAGTAATGATGTTGATGTGTACAGTAAGCGATAATACAGGCAGTTTGTGGCTACAAGCAATGGCAGGCGGAACTCGAATAAACGCAATAATGGACTCGTTAGGATTAAAAAATACCCGTGTAAATTCAAGAACCGCTGGGCGTGAAGCCTATCGGACAGAATACGGCTGGGGACAAACAACGCCACGAGAAATGGCCGAATTGCTTACGATGATTCGCCAAAGAAAAATCTTTACTACCGATGCTTCTGACCGAATGTACAGGAATTTGGGTCGCCAGTTTTGGGATGGTGAAGGTCTTTCTCAGCTTCCCGAAAATATCAAATATGGCAGTAAAAATGGAGCAGTGAATCGCTCTCGTTCGGAGGTAGTTTTAGTCCACGCACCACACGGCGAATATGTTTATTGTATCATTACAAAAAAGCAAACAGATGAATCGTGGAAACGTGAAAATGAAGGATACGAGTTGCACCGAAAAGTGGCTGCATTGCTCTGGAATTATTACGAACCAAAATCGAAATTCAAACCTATTGAAGGGTATGAAAAATGGTAAATTCGATAGGAATTATCGCGAATTTTAACAGACTTTAATAGCTATTTTCTTATAAAGTTTTAATGACTTACCAAGCTTTTTACTCATTGCCGTCCGCTTTAGCAGGCGGCAATGAAATATTTTTCTAATAAATTGGCAAGACTCAAGTATGTAGAAATTTAGAATTTCACTCCAAATCTATTGCCAAGTTCTTGTAAATCTTCAATAACTTTATCATTGAGCGGTATACCGTTTGCTCGGCGTTCTTTTTCAAGTTCACGCTCAGGGTCACCAGGAATTAAAACAGGTTGATTTTCGATGTGTTTTGCATTTCTGAAACGTTCAATCCAAGTATCCATGCTTACCTTAAATACTTCTTTGGGCCGGAAACCATCAATTCGCATGGCACCCAAGAAATGCCCCGTACCTTTACCGACTTGTTCGGCCGAAACTCCATGAAATCCAGCAGTCGCAAAAGGAGGAACCCACGGCCCAAAATTTGCCCCTGATAAAACTCCTGAAAAAATATCTACAATTGCTCCTAAACCATAACCTTTATGGCTACCATGCTCACGGTCGCCACCGAGAGGGAGCAAGCCACCGCCATTTTTTACTGCGTTTGCATCATCTGTTGGGTTGCCGTGTGCATCTTGAACCCAACCAATTGGAGCCGATAATCCTTTGCGTTGCAAAATTTCCATTTTCCCATAAGCAACTGCCGTTGAGGCAAAATCAGCTACAAAAGGTGGTTGATTACCTGCAGGAACAGCAACCGCAATCGGATTTGTACCGAGCATTTTCTCTACCGCAAAAGTCGGAACTACCAAAGGTGCAGCATTGGTCATTGCCCAGCCAATCATGTCGTGC
>JAIYBU010000002.1 GCA_027488335.1 Cytophagaceae bacterium | reverse complement strand
TTATTCCAGTAAGCACGCCAGCTAACGCAACAAATGGCCAAATCGTAACAATTGTTGCGAATGTAGCTGCCATTTTGGGCGAAAGCAATTTAATAGATAATACAACAACAGGTACTGGCCAGTTGGTTTCTGAGCCAAATCTTACACTTGTAAAATCTGCTTCATCGTTGGCTTTGCAAGGAACTCCGTTTGACTTTACATTTACCGTAAGCAATATTGGTGGTTCTAATACAACTGGTACAATTACCGTAAGAGATACACTCCGTAATGGATTAAAATATGTTTCTTCGGCAGGTAGTAGCTGGACTTGTGCGAAAGTAGGTGTAGATACTCAAAACAACGACATCGTTCAATGTACGAGCATCGCTACGCACTTGGCAAATGTAGGAAACTTTAGTACATTTTCGATTCGAGTAAATCCGACACTGGCAGTTACGGCAAGCAATATCGCTTACATCAGCGGTGGCGGAGCAAGTTCGACCGTTGCGAAACCATCATCGCCTTGTAGTAATTGTAATGCAGGTATTACGGGTGTGTTTATCCAACCATCGCCAGATGCGGTTGTAATTATTTCGCAACCAACACCTGTTTTGGTTGCTGGTCAAGCATCAACAATTTTAATTACTATCAATAATATCGGTGGAACATCAATCACAACTCCACTGACAACAACGATAGTACTACCAGTTGGAATTACGATGCCAGCCACGTTTACGAGCAGTGCATGGACTTGTACAACCACAGGCCAAACCGTTACTTGTACGAATCCAAATACTTCGGGTGTACCAGTAGGTGGAAGTTTAACGCTTAATTTGATTGTAACACCACAAACAATTCTTGTGGGTACAACACCAACAATTACAGTAAATGTGTTGCCATTTAGTGGTGAATCAAATACAACTAATAATAGTGGAACACTGGTGATTATCACGCCTGTTGGAGCTCCATTGGTTCCAGATTTGACAATCGCATTGAATCAACCACAAAGTAATTTAGTGGTGGGTCAAAACTCTACGATGAATGTGGTAGTTTCAAATCTTGGTTTGGGTGCTGCTACTGGTCAGTTGACCGTAACGATGTCGATTCCGAATGGTGTAACTGCTTCTTCTGGAACATCAAATGGCTGGACTTTAGTGGTAAATGGTGGAATTTTGACGGCTACTCACCCAAATACAACTGGTTTAGGAGCAGGTGGAAGTTCAAATTTTACTGTATCTCTTACTCCCAATTCAACGATTGTCAATACACAACCAACATTTGTTGGCATTGTAAGTACGGTAGTTAATGAGTCGAATGCCTTTAACAATACGGCTATTCTGACAACCAACATGAGTGTAACAACTGCTGGTGTACCCAACTTAACAATTTATACCGTATTGAATAATAGTTTTGTGGCGAGTCAAATTTCTACGTTTACGGTATATGTAGTAAATACAGGAGTAGTTTCGGCAACAGGACCATTGACAATAACTATTACATTGCCGAGTGGTTTCTCTGCTCCAGGTTCATTCTCATCGAATGGTTGGACTGGTATCACCAACGGACAAACGGTAACCTTGACGTATCCGAATACAACTGGTCTTGCACCAGCCAGTATCTTGACGATTCAAGTGCCAGTGATTCCTGCAACAATTTTGGTGGGTAGCACTCCTGCGATATTTGTCTTTAATATTGGTCAAGTACCGAGCGAGATTTCAACCGTAGATAATGTATTCTACTTTATTTCTACGAATCCAGTGTTGGGTAGTTCTATTCCAAATATTACAGTAAATATCGGCACGATTGTTCCTTCGTTGACAGTTGGACAGACTTCAAATTTGACCATCAATTATATTAATACCGGTACGATAATACAATCAGGTGCATTGGTAACTAATATTGTGTTGCCGAGTGGTATTTCAGTACCATCATCGTTTACGAGCAATGGTTGGAACTGTACCTTGATTGGTCAAACCTTGAACTGTACGCATCCGAATACAGGTGGTTTACAACCAAATTCATCACTAAATATAATTCTTCCAATAACACCAAATGCCGGTACGGCGGGTATAACTCCTGGTCCAATCAACATTTATATCAATGGAAGTACAGTGCCGTATGTTTATACATTTACATTGCCGATTGCGGCTGCTCCTGCACCTAATTTAACAGTAAATGTTGGGTTTATCTCGACACCGATTGCGGCTGGCCAGACTAATTATATTCCTGTATATATCTCGAATATTGGCTCGTTGAATGCTACTGGACAACTGACAATCAATGTCAATTTACCAGCAGGTATTTCTGCCCCAGCATCCTTTACGCAAGGTGGATGGACATGTACGACGACTGGTCAGACCATGACTTGTACGAATCCGAATTCAGCGGGCTTACCAGCGGGTGGAACAAATGTATTCTTATTGCCAATTGTGCCGAGCAATATACTAATAGGAACAACCCCTTCGATTACCATCAATGTTAATCAGGTTATTGGCGAGATTATCACCATCAATAATACATTTATTTATGTAATCTCCCCGGCAATTATCGGTTCGTTTGCACCAGATTTGACGGTACAAGTTTCGCAACCATCGCCTGCTTTAATGGCTGGTCAGAGTTCATCAATTATCGTAACTGTTCAAAACGTTGGTAGTGCAACGGCTAATGGTCAATTGACTGCTTCGTTTACTTTACCAGCTAACTTCAGCACTGCATCGTCGAGCTTTACGAGTGGGGCTTGGACTTGCCATATTGTAGGTCAGGCTGTTACTTGTACAAATCCGAATGTAGCAGGCTTTACTGCTGGTAGCACAAGTGCATTTGCGGTTCAAATTACGCCGAGCAATGCCGTCGTAGGTTCATTATTAAACTTTACGGTAAATGTCAATACCGTTATCGGAGAGTTGAATATTATCAACAATTTCTCTATCCTGAACGTAATAGTACCTGTGATTGTCAATCCGAATACTATTCCAAATATGAATTTGGTATTGACTTACAACCAGTCGGCTACTTATTACCAAAATACGCCATTTAATTTAAGCTATTTGGCTTTCAATAGTAGTCCGCTTGCGTCAACAACAGGAACAATAACGGTAAGAGATACACTCAGATACGGATTGAAATTCGTTTCAGGAACAGGTATTGGCTGGATAATCAATAAAATTGGTGTTGATACGCAAGGAAACGACATTATTGTGGCTACTTATAGTGGAATATTAACGAGTAGTGCTTCAACAGTATATACGCTAACGGTCAATCCGACACTTACAGGTACGATTTATCATCAAGCCTTTATTTCTGGTGGTGGAATGACGTTGACCATAAAAGGTTCATCTCCTTGTATTGGTTGTTCGATTAGTCCAACTGGGCCAATTATCATTAATCAGCCGCTTAATTTCAATCTTGCCGTAAAAGCAATCCTACAAGGGCCTTACGTAGCTTCGGCAGGTATGATGCACGATAGTTTGAGAGTGAAGAACCTCATTCCATTAGCAAATCCTTACAGTTTATTGGCAGGGTTTACACAAGTAGGCAGCGGTACAGAAACGACAACATCAACCATTTTATCGGTTACAGGTACAAACGCAATCGTTGACTGGGTGTTGATTGAGCTGAGGAGTGCCTCAAATCCGAGTTTAATTGTGGCAACAAAAGCAGGTTTGATTCAGCGTGATGGAGATGTAGTAAGTCCAGTTGATGGAATTTCTGCTCTACAATTTACTGGAATCCCTGCTGGTAACTACTACGTGTCAATTCGCCACCGTAATCACTTGGGGGCAATGAGTGCCAGTCCTGTTTCGTTGGGTTCAACAACTGCAACTGTCGATTTGACCAATGCAGCACAACCCGCTTATAAACTAATTGGTTCAACATCAACTAATTATCCACAATTTGTGTCGGGTACTAAAGCGATGCTTTGGGCAGGTAATGCGTCTTACAACAACCAAGTAATTTTCCAAGGACCCAACAACGATGTTGATATGATATTCTTCACCATCATTAGTTCCCCGTTTAATACGCAGGTTATTTCTAACTTTATTTTCAGAGGCTATAGCCAGTCAGATGTAAATATGGATGGAAAAACAGTATTCCAAGGGCCTGATAATGAGGTAGATATCATCTTCTTTAATGTCTTGATGCATCCAGAAAACCCTGGTTTCTTATCCAACTATATTATTTGGCAGCAAATACCGTAATGTTGATTAAAAGTGGTAATAATAAAAATAAATACTATTCTTCTGCTTCGCCCTCCCATCGGGGCGGCAGAGAGCAGGAGGCTAAAATAATATCTAAATCGTGGCGACGAACCGCAAATAATACAATGAAAAAACTATCGAAATTGGCAATAGTTGCTTTATTAGTAGGAGCAGCGATAAATGTAGAAGCTCAGGTTAAGTTTAAAATTACCCGCAAAGACGACCTCAAAACGTATGTCGTGAGTATGTTGCCTGAACAAACATTAAAAGGGGCAAAAAATACAATTGGTACTGCACAAGTTACTCTCCGTGTAAAATCAGACAAAGCATTTATCTTGAGTAACTTGAAATCGGCCAATCAAGATGCTGATTGGCAAACAGGTGCAGCCATGAAGTCTCCAGATGGTGCAGGCGATTATGATTATGTATCAATCAACCTAAAAAATGTTGGTTCAAAAGCCTTTACTTTCATCGAAGGTCAAGAAGTTGAATTGTTTTCTTTCCAAAATGCAGGAGAGCAACTTGATGCCAGCGTAGAATTGATTGATAACCAAAACGATGAATTAATCAAAACTCGTGGTGCTGAATTTAACGTAAAAAATCACATAAGTGTATTAGGTTTTGGGCATAGAAATGCCTATTCGGGAAATGCAGGTGCGTTAATGAATCCTGAAGACGTGGCTAAGAAACTTCGTATTCAGAAAGTATTCCCTAACCCTGCTGTTGATAAAACTACGATAGTTTACGAAAACCTTTTGGATGAAACCGCAGGCGATTTATTCTTAACGGTAATAGATTCAAGAAGTTCTCGTGAACTTATTCGTAAGAAAGTAAAAATGGGGGCTGGAGAATTTAACATTGATTTATCGCTCGAAGATTTGACCGAAGGTAGCTACTTAGTTCATATCGAAAAAGATGGTTTACGTATCGGTTCGGCTCAAAAGCTGATGGTCGTAAAGTAAAAATATGTGTGACTAATAAAAAGTGGAAAAAGAGAGGTGTCTATGAACGAAATTTCGTAGATACCTTCTCTCGTTTTGATTAGGTTTTGCTGTAAGATACACTAAAATTACTTGATTATCAATGGGTTAAGGTGATGGCGATATTCTTAATAAAAATACAAACGGATGATACCGATAAATTATTTTTTTATATAAAAACTAAAAGTTTGTCATGAAGTTTCTGCGTTTTTTTGGGATATTTATTGCGTTGGCATACCTACCCAAAATAGCATTTTCACAAATTACTTTGAACACTACGCTCGACCCAGATGGCGTAACCTATAAAGTTTCCATGGTTTCGAGTCAAAGTTTTATGGGTAATAGTGCATTCATAGGTTCTTCGCAGATTACACTTGTTGTGCCGCATGGAAGCGGGGATAATTATTTTCAGGTATCAAGTCCTATCTCGCCGATTCCTAATATGAGATGGACTTTTTCAGGTCGAGCCGATGCTCCGCCCGAAAATCCAGACTACGATTATTTGTTTTTTAGTTTCATCAATAACACACTTCCCTTTGTGAGGTTTGATATTATTGCTAATCAAGAAGTGGGGTTGTTTACTTTTAAGCGGATTAGCCAATGTGCGGGGCGAGTGTATGTTTTCAATAACCAAACCGACCCGTTCAGATTCCCGAATTCGATGGGCATCAATACGGGTAATAGTTTTTCGCTTTCAGGAGCAGGCAGCGGTGCATACAGCGGAAATAATACCGAACAACCCTTGGTAAATCTAAATGCCGATAATAGTAATCCATGTGCTGGAAATGAAGTGACTTTTACTGCTACACCGACCATGACAGGTACTTATTTTTTTCAATGGTATGTCGATGATGTGCCACAAGGTTTGCCAACGGCTAATCCTGTTTTTAAATATTTAACAGCCAATAAAGAAACTGACTTTCAAGTCAATGTTACAGTAAAATTACTCGAGTCGCTCTCGAATCCGTGTGATGCATATAGTACCAAAAAGGCTATAAAATTAGCGGTGAAAGGTTCGCCCAATGTTAAAATTGCTTTTAATGGTATAGATTGTATGGTTTTGCCAACAACAATTTCTATAAAAAACGATGCTCTCGCTCAATATCAATGGCAAGAAGCAGGAAATGTTTTATCAAGCGAGACAAAAAATACACTTAACGTAGTAAAAAGTGGCAATTATGCCGTAAAAGTTACCAAAAACGGTTGTGTTTCAACCTCCGATATAGTGAAGGTAGTTGGCATTAGTGCCGACGAGAAAATCGTTCTTGAGGCAGGAAAAGATACGACTATCTTGGCAGGTGAATCTGTGAAACTTAAAGCAAATAGTACGAATGCCATCTATTTCAATTGGACCCCCGCCAGTTCATTATCCGATGCTACAATCCAACAACCCATTGCCCGACCTTTAGAAACTACCCAATATACCATTACGGCCAGCAATGAAGCAGGGTGTCTCGTAACAGCTTCAGTAACAATTAATGTGCAGCCCCCACTCTATATACCAAATGCTTTTTCGCCAAATGGTGATGGGCTAAATGATGATTGGGAAATAGAAAATATTGGTCTTTATACCGATACAACTGTTGAAGTTTTCAATCGTTGGGGCAATACCGTTTTCTTCTCAAAAGGCTATTCAGAGCCTTGGAAAGCCGAAGGTGTAGAAATAACGACTACTTATTCGTATGTTATCAAAACAAAATTTAAGACCTATCGGGGGCTGATAACGGTTTTTCGGTAAATACAATTTTCTATTGATTTTATACAGCCAACCTCAATCACTAAAAATATAAATTTCGAATTATGCGTTTGAGTAGTTATTACTACTTTGGGATTTATAATGAATCAGAAAGGGTGTGTTTGTTGGATTTAGGAAAGCAAGACCTTAGAAAATTAAATAAAGTCTTTAGAGCGTGAATTAAATAGAAAACCCTCTTTAAACTCGAAAGACGATTTGAAGCGTCTGGAAGGTTTAAAAAGGGCTTTGAGAACTAATGGAATTTGAGCTACTGGAAATTTTATGATTTGGGAAAATTAACAGTTTCGGGCTTGGCTAAAATGGCAATTTTTGCACTTAACTTGATGCGAAGCACAACGTTTCTTTTTATCACTGAACCACCATTTTTTACCAACTTTAGGAAAGTTATACAACTTTCCTAAAGTTGAAAACCAAGTCCAAATTGATGAATCATATCGTTTCTATACATTATCCCATATTTAAGAACTAAAGTATTAGATAATTTCAATTTAACTCCTGCCTCTGGGAATATTTCAAATTTTGACTTATCAGTATTTCTCAACCAATCTTCTTCCCAAAACTTCCCTGAACTATAATAAGTATTCGCTTTTTCATATACAGGATAATATCCAACACCACCACCAAAGTAGCCCCAAAGAGGATATATAATCTTGAAAGTTACACCACCTGATAATGATATATTTGCACGTTCAACTTCACCCGTCCTGATTACGGAGCCTGGTCTATCATGATTCCCAGCATCATCAATTTTATATAATACCCCAATACGTTTATATATCTCAGGATTCATCTTTAAATTCAAGTAATACCCTGTTCTATTTTTATTAATATCGCCAATGCTTACTCCAATCGGGCTTTGACTGTCGTATGTATACATTAAAAAACTTGCACTTCTTTGATTGATTTTCCATTCGCATCTTCTAATTAGTTGTCTACATTTGCCTGCCTGCTCACCAGTGTTCTTGATATTCAGAAAAGCCTGAAATTTACTTTTAGCATTTTCCCAATCCTTATTCGAAAATCTATTTAAACCATTAGAATAATAATAATCAAGTAGCAAATCACGAATTTTTTGTACTCCATTATCTGTTGGAAATCGTTTTAAGTATCTATTATGAAATTCTACTATTTGACTTTCATTAGCTTCTTTAAAAGCTGTTTTTGCTATTGAAATGTAGCTTAGTTTTATACGGTCATTTGCCCTGTTGATATATTTACCGTTGGGATATCTATCTGCATATTTCTCTGAATCTTCAACATAATTTGAGTTACTTGCTTTTTCCCATTCTATCTCTTCTATTACATCATTTTTCTTTGATGTTGCATATTGGTCATAAGGCTTAAATTTAAGTGCTTCCTCAAAGGCAATCTTGGCTTGTTCAAATTTTTTGTTTCTTAGTTTATCATCTCCTTCTGCAATTGAATTATGATAACCATTTAAAGAAATCATTGTAGGTGTGTTGTTGATTTTTTTAATAAGCTCTTTGGCCATTTGGTCTTGGTAAACTTCTGGCTGATTGAGTACTTTTAATGCCATTTCATAATCTTTTAAATCTATGAAATGTGAAACTGCATTTAAGGCATATTCAATTTTGTATTTATCATATTGCCATGCTTGATACCAAGTATTTGCGGAAGCTTTCTTATTTTTTGATAATTCAAAGTCAATTGCATTTTTCACAAGTGTTTGAACTTCTGCAACTGAGCTTCTGGTTTGTTCCAAGACTTTTATTTTTGCAAGAAGCGACTCATCTGCCAAGGATTTTGCTTTTGCAATGTACTTATTGGTGTTACTCTCATCGCCTAATTTATAAAAAGCTAAAGCAGTGAAATAATAGCCATCTCCTTTTGTGGCATCTTCAATTATCAAATCAGTTGCCATGAGTAGTACATCATCCCAAAGATTGGATTTTATTTTTTTCTCAATATTTTGTTTTAAATCATCAAACCTATTGGTTTGAGCAAAACTAAATGACAACTGGAGTAGTAGTAGTAACGTTAGTAAAATCTTATTCATGTTATTTCAATTTATCGATTAATATTTGATATTTAGACATGGGGTTCAACCTCATCAGTTTTCCCAAGTCTTCATCTGAAATACCATTCATAAGGGACCCACTGACTGTTGAATAATAAGAAAATGCCTCCTCACAACCTGTGTAAAGAACACTGTTGGATTCCATGTCATGCGAGCAACTAATAAGTTTGTTTGCGTTTTCCCAAATTTTAGATACAACATCGCTACCCCAACAAGATGCACCGCTTTTCGTGCAAGCTTGCATTAGTCTGATTCTTTCGGGTTCGACTAATCTTTCATAGTCCTTAGCTTTGTTACGAAATTCATCTCTTTTGATGCTTATTGCCGCTTCTATCGAAGAGAGTTTAGTTTTTCTTCCTAAAATAGCAACGTTTATAATATCTTGCTTTACAGCGTAAGCTTGTTTCAAAATATCTTCTTCTTCTCTGATTTTAGTAGGTAAATTAACTTGTAGATTCCAAATGTCGTTTTTTAGAGTTGTAATTTCTGTTTCCGTGCGTACTTTAAATTTCTTGAAATCGCTGTTAGCATTATCTATTTTATTTTCAATAGAATTAATCAGGCTTTTTAATTCGTTTTGACGTAAACTTAGTTTAGTTACTTGCTCGTTTGTCAATTCAGCTTTCTTTTCCAGCAACTTTTCAATGTCTCTTTCTTCTTTCCGAAGTTTGGCTAATTCCTGATTGTAAGTACTAATTTCGGTATTTGTTTTAACTTGATATAAGTTGATTTCGTTTTGCTTTTGAACAACTATCTTATTTAAGTTCTCAATTTTTTGGTCATTCTGTTTGCGGATTGTCTCATTCAAATCAGAAAGAGCCTTTTTTTCTTCCTGCTCAAGTTCTTTTAGTTTTGCCTCCAAAACACCTATTTTCAAAATAGTAAAATGTTTTTGGGCAATTTCACTCATTACAGCCCTAATATCATTGTTTTGAATGGCTTTTAGTTCCTTCTCGATTTGGTTTACATATATCTTACTTAATTCGGCTATTCTCTGCCTTATATCGGCATTTTCAGCCACAATATCATTCATTTCTTTATTCAGCCTGTCCCTCAATTGTGAGAACTCATTATCCCCATCCTGAAAGTCAGAAATCTCTCTCCGCTTGTTTTCGATGTCTTTGTTGTATTTATTTTGGTCACTCTTAATTTTATCTAATTCTTTTTGCACCAAAGCATCATACTCCCTCATAGCTTCCGAAATAGAAACTCTATACCAATGGTCAACTGGACAAATTGGAGGAGGGCCACCTGCTCCACAAGTACCTGGGTTGTGCTCTTTCCAACCACTCTGTGCTGATTTTCGCCTGTTTATCCACGTTGAGCTGGTTTCAATTTCGTTGAGCTTATTTTCAAGCTTAGTTTTAACTTCGATAGCATTTTCTGCTTTTTTCCTTTCTAAATCTGCAAGCTCATTTTGCAAACGTTTCGATTTTATATCTTCCGAAACATAGCTATCCATGTGCTTTCGATTCAGTTCGCCAACCTTTTTGCTATTTTCTGCTTCTTTCTTTGCCAAAGATTCTATTGTAGCAAGTGTTCCTGAACCAGCAGTTTGTGCAAGGGCTGTTGAGCAAAGAAACATCAAACAGATTAATGAGATTGAATTTTGTATTTTCTTCATTTTTTGTGGTATAGGGATGTTTTTATAATATTTGCTAACGTTTATATAGACGCAACCGTTGCTTTTGAACTCCAAAATTAATGAATAGACACAGCTAATTAAAGAGAATTAGGAAAAGTTTTGTGTATCATCAGGCGTGAGTACACTCCCACATACATAATAGAGGATAAGTACACGCCCACGTACATATAGTAAATCTTAACTAATCGAGTTTATTATTTTAAAACACAGTATATTTATTAGAACTTGTCTAACATTAATTAAAGATTTACTTTTCTTACAAAACATATAGCCATCGCTATAATATTAAGACATAGCCAATTATTAGCTTTAGTTTCATACCTCACTAATAATGCTT
>JAIYBU010000089.1 GCA_027488335.1 Cytophagaceae bacterium | reverse complement strand
CTACCATCAGTAACGCCAACTCCTTTAATATTTGTTTTCTCGATAATTTCTTTTGAAAGACGGGGGTTATTGCGGTAGTAATAATGCGAAACCGACTCGGAAATAAAAGAAGGGAGTAAAACATTACCATCGTCGTCGGTCAAAGTTCCAATTTCTTCGATGGCTTTATTTACATTCTGAGTGATTCTTCGTTCACGTAGTTTTTCACTAATTTTGTTAAAATCAACCTCTATTTTATTATAGCTTGTATAATTAAACCCATCTATTTTTTTATAATTATTTTCAGTTTTCGCCGTAACTGCCTTCCTGATAATTCGATAAGCTGGATTTTCGCCCGCATAAATTTTTACCTCCTGCAATAATATTTCCGAAGGTTTTAGTTGAATATAAAGTGTTTGTATGAGAGAATCTCTTGAAAGATAGTACGACTTAGAAACATACCCTAAACAACTCACAAGAAGCGAGTCGGAAGGAGTTGCACCAAGTTGAAATTGAAAGTTTCCTTCAAAATCGGTATTCTTTCCGAGTGATGTATTTTTAATAGTTATCGAAGAAAAAGGGATTGGGTCATGTGTGACGGCATCAGTTACCTTGCCTTTTATGATATAAACATTTTGAGCAAAAACTATATGTGGTAGAATTATTAAAAATATAATGTAAAGTCCTTTCATTACTTTGTGCAAGTTTCATAGACAGCAAACTAACTATCGTTTTAAGTAAAACGTAATTAGTAGCTTAAACGTTGCTTTAGTAAACGAAAACTGGCAAAATTCCTATAAATTCATTGATTATTTATGATATTCGTTCAGAAAATCGCCTTTAGGCATGAACTCTAAATCATCAACGGGTTGATTAAAATAATACACCCAAGCATCGTAGGTTTTGCCATCATTTTTTAGTTCAACCTTAGCCTGTTTTCTGACATATTCAGAGTGTGCAGGGTCCATTGGATTATACTCTTCGTAGCGGTCTAAGAATCCAAAAAGTTCTTCGGGTTCTCTTAATTTATACAGTTCACCTTTTACACAATATTTCTCGCCTTTCTCACATGGTATTATCCCTGGGTAATAATCTACCATATACATTTTACCATCCATTTTGGCTTTACCCAAATATTCGGCGTGTTTGTCAACCCATGCGTGCGATTCATTATCACCGTAATCGCTCAGGAGGGTTCCATATACAAAAAGGTACTCATTATCAGTCATTGCCGTACTTAGAAATATTGCGAATATTTCCTATAAATAATGTTCGTAAAAGTATTGTCGATTGGCTATCGCCCAAACTCGAAGCAATTTTAAAGTTTTTTTCTGCACTTTCAAAATCTCCACCTCTAAATTCTAATTCCCCGATAAACCTTATGACATCAGCATTTTTACCGAGAAACATTCGTGAGGCTCTTTTTAGTTCAAAAAGTGCGGTTTTGTAGTCTTCGAGCATATAAAAGCAGTTGGCTTTCTGTAAATATGCTTCGGCAATAGAATTATCTATTCGTAAAGTTTTTTCAAAATCATTGAGTGCTGCTTCCCAATTTTCAAAATAATAATGACATTTTGCTCGGTATAAATAAGCAGTGGCCGATTTGGGATATTCGCTTACGGCATTATCAAAGTAGCGAAAAGCTTTCACGCAATCTTCTTGGTTCAACCATTCAATTCCTTCTTCAAAAAGAGCTTCATCTCTTTCTTGGTCAGAAATATCATTTCCCAGTCTGATTCGCAAATAGATGTAAATCAAAAACGGTATGCCAATGAGCATTACCTCCATTTTCTTACAAATTTATAAGTTCTTCTTTGGTCTTTTTGGGCAAACTATTCACAATAATTTCGTAGGATTCATCAATCCATTCACGCAGCAGGGCATCTTTTACTCGGCCGTTGGTCTGCACCATGTTCCAATGCTGTTTATTCATGTGGTAAGCTGGCAAAACAGCATCATGTTCGGCTCTTAATTCTTGATTCTTTTCGGGAAGATTCTTTAAACTTATTCGCTCAAAGTCAAAACTTGTAAGAGCAAATATCTTTCCCATAATTTTGTAAACAAGCGAAACAAAACCAAAAGGTAGTTCTTCTGTTACACCTTTTTTTGACAAGCAGTATTCTCTAAAGCTCTCTAAATCCATTGATAATTAACGAGTTGCACAACGAGTAACCATGATAATTAAACAAACAAGAAACATCAAAATAGATATTTTATTGATTCCGTGCATCATTTTCAGATTAAAACTGTGCGGATATTTTCCATCTTTATCTTTCTGAAAAATTCGGAAGAAATAACTAAAAACAGGTCCAATCGAAAAAAAATCTTTTATTTTATTTAGCATCGTGATATAATTTTAATTGATTAACTTCAATTTTTTCATCAGGTAAAGCAATGAACGTATTTTTTTAAATCTATTCTGCGTATTCAAGCACTTCTTGTTCAAACCAACGGCCGTCTTCTTTTATTAACTCAATCAATTCATCTACCGCATTGTCGGCATGAACAGATTTTTTCATAACGGTTTGTCCACGATAAAGAGCAATTTTATCTTTTCCGATACCGACATAGCCGTAATCTGCATCGGCCATCTCGCCTGGCCCATTTACGATACAGCCCATAATCCCAATTTTTACACCTTTCAAATGGTCGGTGCGTTTTCTAATCATGGCGGTGGTTTCTTGTAAATCAAACAAGGTTCGACCACAGGAAGGGCAACTGATGTACTCGGTTTTGCTCATTCGCGTACGAGCTGCTTGTAAAATACCGAACGATGTACTGTTTACCGTTTTCAGACGTTCCAATTTTTCGTTTTTATCAGCTAAATTGGGTAAACCAACCATTATTCCGTCGCCAAAACCTTCAATCAAAACTCCGCCAAAGTCAGTGGCTGCAAAAAGTTGAAAATCACTTTCTGAAATTGCGTCGTAATCTTTACTTAAAATTACTGGATTTTTAATAGAAAACTTCAAAAGTTGGAAATAAAAACTTCTTAACTCAACCATTGCTGCGTCGTTTTTTGCTTTCGCAATAATCACGGCATTTTTGTACTCTTTTAAATGCTCGACAAAAGCTGGTGTAAGCTCATCTATCTCTACTTCTACAAAATTGATTGTTTGATGCAATTGTTTCGCTGGGTTGAAAAACTCTTCCACCGAAAACAAAGGAAATTTATTTTGCAAGTCAACTTGTGACTGCCAAACTTCATAATCAAGAATTTCTTTCAAGCCGTTGGGGAGCATAAATGGCACTGATTTTTTCCCCGAATAAATATAGTCAGCTCCTAAATCATTCATTCTCCATTTGTCGGGTAAAGGCAAATAAAAATGTCCGATTGGCTTCAAATCGTCGTGCGACTCAACTTCTATTTTTGAAAAATCAGCGATAACTCTTGGAACATTTAATGCTCCAAAATTACCCACTTCAAAAGTTTCTCTACGGCTATAACTGTAAGGATTTATCGGCGAAACTTCTGATAGCTGAATGAGTTTACCTGCATCTTGGGTCGCTCTAAAATCTGCACTTTTTGTGATTAACGAACGAGCAACAGGAGCTTCAAACTCTGGGTCTTCGGTCAGACTCACACGAACTGTATCGCCCAAGCCATCTTCCAAAAGTGTTCCGATTCCCATAGAAGATTTTATTCTGCCATCTTCTCCTTCGCCCGCTTCTGTTACACCCAAATGCAACGGATAAGGCTTCAGTTTTTCTTCTTCCAATCGTTGTACCAAAAGACGATAGGCTTGCACCATGACTTGTGGATTCGATGACTTCATTGAAATAACTATATTGAAGTAATTTTCGTCTTCACAAATACGCAAGAACTCTAAGGCAGATTCGACCATCCCGAGTGGTGTGTCTCCATAACGGCTCAAAATACGGTCAGAAAGCGAACCATGATTTGTTCCGATACGCATGGCAGTTCCGTATTCTTTACAGATTTTTACGAGTGGCAAAAAGCGTTCTCTGATTCGTTCTAACTCTACTTGATAGCTATCTTCGGTGTAATCGATTACCTCAAAACGCTTTTTATCGGCGTAATTTCCAGGATTTATCCTTACTTTTTCTACAATTCGGGCGGCCAAT
>JAIYBU010000065.1 GCA_027488335.1 Cytophagaceae bacterium | reverse complement strand
TATCATTTGACTTTGCTACTTCGGTTATCCCAGGGTGGCACACAACAATCTTCCCTCCGTATTTTGTTGCGGGTGCTATCTTCTCTGGTTTTGCAATGGTTCAAAACTTGATGTTGGTAACAAGAGTTGTTTACAAATTAGAAGATTACGTAACACTTGAGCATATTTCTTTGATGAATAAAATCATCACTTTGACAGGTTCAGTTGTAGGTATTGCTTATATCACAGAGTTCTTTATTGCAGCTTATTCTGGTGTAGAATACGAACAATATGCTTTCATCAATCGTGCTACTGGTCCACTTTGGTGGTCATATTGGGCGATGATGACTTGTAACGTACTTTCTCCACAATTATTCTGGTTTAAGAAAGTTCGTGAAAACATCCTTGTTTCTTTTGTAATGGCTGTTGTGGTAAATATAGGTATGTGGTTTGAGCGTTTTGTAATCATCGTGACATCATTACACCGCGATTACTTACCATCAAGCTGGACATACTTTACTCCACGTATGGGAGATATTTCTGACTATATTTTCTCTTTTGGTTTCTTCTTTACAGCGTTTTTCTTATTTGCTAAGTTTTTACCAGTAATTAACATGGCAGAGGTAAAGTCAGTATTGAAATCATCATCTGAGAAGTACCCAGAAAAGAAGAAAACAACAGTTTAATAGAGATTTTTAACCATTCAATAAAATGGCAGATAGCAAATATTTAGTAGGAGTTTTTGACGATGGCGATGAGTTATTACACGCAGTTGAAGACATAAGACACCAAGGTGTTAAAATTCATGAAGCATATACACCATTCGCTGTACACGGACTTGATAGAGCTTTAGGGTATAGCTTTCCAAGAATGGGGGTTGCCGCTTTCTTGTTCGGTTTGACAGGTACATGTTGTGCATTATTACTTACATTCTGGACAATGGGTGTTGATTGGCCGATAAACATTGGTGGAAAGAACTTTTTTCCTTTCCCAACTAACGTGCCGATTATGTTTGAGCTTACTGTCCTTTTAGCGGCATTTGGTATGTCATTTACATTCTTCTTTATGGAAGATATGGGGCCAACAGCAAAGCCAATCATATTCGATGTTAGAAGTACTGATGATAAATTTGTAGTAGCAATTGACCTTGCGAAAAATAAGTTATCAGAAACTGAGATTTCAAAATTATTGAAAGAATCAGGTGCTTCAGAAGTAAATGTGAAAGAAGTATAACATTTATCTGTTTATCAATTCAAAGAATTCAAAAATGAAGGTTTCATTAAAAAATATTTCGCTTGCATTATCAATCGCAACTTTCTCAACAGTTGCATTGACATCTTGTAACGATAATAACAGTACTGGTTGGGAATTTGCTCCTAACATGTACAATTCTCGTGCATACGAGCCACTGACACAATGGCGTAAAAACACTATCAATGCAGACGGTAAAGATATGCGTTCGCCTGTTGCTGGCACTGTTGCTCGTGCTAACTATCATACATCTTTCCTACAAGATGATAGTACAGTTGTAAACGATTTAATGGTTTATAACTTGCCAAAAGATAGTATTGCAGTTGCAGAAGTGACGTTGAAGAACCCAATTCCGTGGTCAGATAAGGTTGAAGAAGAAGGGAAAGTACTTTATGAAAGAAACTGTTTACATTGTCACGGTGAAAAAGGTGCAGGTGATGGTGCTGTAGGTAAAGTTTATAAAGGTGTTCCAAATTACGCATCTGATGCGTATAAAAATATGAACGATGGTCATATTTTCCATGTAATTACTTTTGGAAAAGGTCGTATGTGGGCTCATGCTTCACAGGTAAATCCAGAAGAGCGTTGGAAAATTGTTCACTACGTACACAGATTGCAATTAGGTAACTAATATTATAAATGCTATCCGTCGTAAAGTGCGGAAACCCTTTTTGGGGCTAAGTATAAAGATATTTATTTATTAACACCCTTTCAGTAAAAGGGTTCAAATTTAAAGAAAATGGCTCATAGTACTCACGAAATTCCTTCTACAGAAGAAAGATTTGAGTTTAAATCTGAAACCAAACGTAATCTTATCATTGCTGCCCTTATTGGTGTTGCAATGGTAGCAATTGGTTCATTCTTATTATCAAAAGGCTGGTCAATAGGTGTTTGGGAATCTCATGGTGGCGAGCATGCTGCCGCAGGACACGAAGCCGCAGGTCATGCAGAACATGGTGGCGAACACGGTACAACACTGTTTGCAAGGATTATTGCTAATATTTGGATGAATAGTGTTTACTTCCTCGGAATTTCAGTAGTTGGAGCATTTTTTATTGCTTATAACTATATTGCTAAAGCAGGTTGGTCTTCATCAATCAAGCGTGTAGCTGAAGCAATGCCATCATTCGTAATAGTTCCAGGTGTTATATTAATTATTTTAATGGCTTTACCGTCAACTCGTCATATTGTAATGCACTGGACGCATGATGGAATAATGGACCCTGCAAGCGAGCATTATGATAAAATAATTGCGGGAAAAGCATGGTATCTGAATTTGCCTTTCTATTTCGTTCGCTTAATTGCTTACGTTGTAGTATGGTATTTTGGTTGGAAAACTATCCGTAAGTACTCTTTATTAGAAGATGAAATGGGTGGCTTGGAAAACTATTATAAAGGACGTAATGCTTCAAAGTTGTTTATGGTATTTTTCGCTGTAACAGCTTCAACATCAGCTTGGGACTTATCAATGGTGATTGATACACACTGGTTCTCTACTATGTTTGGTTGGTATCACTTAGCAAGCTGGCACGTGGCTGGTTTAGCAACAATGATGTTAGCAATTTTATTATTGAAAGACCAAGGATATTTGTCAATAGTTAATGAAAGCCATTTACATGATTTAGGTAAGTTTATTTTTGGCTTCTCAGTATTCTGGACTTATGTTTGGTTCTCGCAATATTTGTTGATTTTCTACGCAAACTTACCCGAAGAAACTATTTATTTCCGTGAGCGTTTTACAGGTTTCCAAGGAAGATATTGGTGGCCGTTCCACATTAGTCTTCTTTTAAATTTCCTCTTCCCATTCTTGATTTTAATGGCAAGAAACTCAAAAAGAAGAGCTACATTCTTGAAATTAGGTAGTGTATCAGTAATAATCGGTCACTGGTTTGATTTCTATCAAATGCACATGCCGGGTATTGCTAAAGACCAAGGTGGAATTGGAATCATTGAGTGGGGAACTACCTTAACATTTGCGTCATTATTTATCTATTTTGTTGCAAATGAACTATCTAAAGCAAACTTATATCCTAAAAATCACCCATTCTTAGAAGAAAGTATGCACCACGATATTTAATTTTTAAAACAATTTCGTTGAACATTCTTTTTTATATACAAGGGTTTAAGTATTCAAACTTGTAAATTATTTAGTAACATGACATTATTGATTGTAGCTTTAGCAATTGTGTTTATTGTTCTTACCGTGATGGTAATATCAAAGACACAGACTCTTTTGAAGGGAGTAAAAGGAGAAACAGAACAGAATGGAGATGTAGTAGATGGGGCCAATAATATTAACGCAGTTGGACTATTTATATTCTGGATTTTAAGCGTTATTGGTGTATTTTGGTCGTTTTTTTATGCAAAAAAAGACTTTTTGATGGCATTCGGTGATATTCCATCTGCATCATCCGTACACGGAAAAGAAACAGATTTTTGGTTTTGGTTCGGAATGGCTGTTATTACAATCGCATTCTTAGTGGTAAATAGTATTCTATTTTACTTCCCATTGAAATACCGATATAACAAAAACAGAAAGGCACATTTCTATCCACATAACAATACACTTGAAATTGTTTGGACATTAATACCTGCTGTCATCATGGCTGGCTTAGTATTCACAGGATTGCGTGTTTGGAATAAAGTGATGTCGGATGCTCCGAAAGATGCCGAAATTATTGAAATTATGGGTAAGCAATTCGGTTGGCAGGTTAGATACGGTGGCGTTGAAAATGGTAAATTAGGAAACTATAATTATAAGTTAATTGATGATGCTGCTGGGAATGAGTTTGGTATTGATTTTACTGATGAAAACTCATTTGATGATTTTACTAACAGCTCAGAGTTACATATACCAAAAGGAAAACCAGTATTATTGAAAATCAGAGCAAGAGATGTATTGCACAGTGTATTTATTCCTCACATGAGAGTGAAAATGGATGCGGTACCAGGTATGCCAACGAAGTTTTGGTTTATCGCAGACAAAAGTACTGCCGATATGAAAGCTGAACTTGGTAACCCTGATTTCAAATATGAAATTGCTTGTACGGAAGTTTGTGGAAGAAGTCACTTTGCCATGAAGTTAATCTTGGTCGTTGATGAGCCTGCAGATTACGAAAAATGGAAAAAAGAGCAAAAATCATTGTTAGCTTCAAAGCCTGAATTTTTAGAGAAAGTTCCTGCAAGTTTGAAAGCAAAAGCGATGAAGTTCCTTCCATCAGAAGCAGCTCCTGATAGTACAACAGCTTCTGCTGGTACAAGTTTACCGACAGTTACATCATTAAGATAAGAGTTCAATCTAAATTATTTAAACTAATAATATAAAAATGGCAGCAGTAGCACACGCAGATATGCATGTTCACGGACATGATGAAGCACATGAGCACCACGAGCCACAGAGTTTTATAAAAAAATATATATTCTCTGAGGACCATAAGGTAATTGCCAAGCAATACTTAATTTCAGGTATCGTATGGGCTTTGATTGGAGGTTTTTTATCATTGGTGTTCCGTTTACAATTAGGATATCCAGGAATTGATTTGGGTTGGTTGAAGCCTATTTTAGGCGAAAGATGGTTTGACGAAGCAGGGAAATTAGACCCGAACTACTACATTGCTCTTGTTACAATGCACGGAACTATCATGGTATTCTTTGTATTGACTGCTGGTTTGAGTGGTACTTTTTCTAACTTTTTGATTCCATTACAAATTGGAGCAAGAGATATGGCATCAGGTTTTATCAATATGTTATCATATTGGTTCTTCTTCTTGTCAAGTGTTATTATGTTCTGTTCGTTGTTCGTACAAGATGGCCCTGCAGGTGGTGGCTGGGTAGTATATCCACCATTGAGTGCTTTGCCAGATGCAGCTCCAGGTTCTGGTACTGGTATGACAATGTGGTTGATTAGTATGGCTATTTTTATTGTTTCAAGTTTATTGGGAAGTATCAATTACGTAACTACTGTTATCAACCTACGTACAAGAGGTATGACTTTTGATAAAATGCCATTAACTATTTGGGCATTTACATTTACTGCTATCTTAGGTATTTTGTCATTCCCAGTTCTATTATCAGCGGCTCTATTGTTGATTTTCGACCGTAGTTTTGGTACAAGCTTCTACCTATCAGATATTTATATCAACGGACAAGCTCTTCCAAATCAAGGTGGTAGCCCTATTTTGTTCCAACACTTGTTTTGGTTCTTAGGACACCCAGAGGTATATATCGTAATCTTGCCTGCACTCGGTATGACATCTGAAATTATCGCTACAAATTCAAGAAAACCAATCTTTGGTTATAAAGCGATGATTTTCTCAATGCTCGGTATCATGTTCTTGGCATTTATTGTGTGGGCTCACCACATGTTTATGACAGGTATGAATCCTTTCTTAGGTTCGGTATTTACACTTCTAACGTTGATTATTGCAGTACCATCAGCGGTAAAAGCATTCAACTATATCACAACACTTTGGAGAGGTAATATTATCTTTACACCTGCCATGTTGTTTTCGATTGGTTTAGTTTCATTCTTCGTTTCGGGTGGTGTAACTGGTATTATCTTAGGTAATAGTGCTTTAGATATTCAATTACACGATACTTATTTCGTAGTTGCTCACTTCCACCTTGTAATGGGTTCAGCAGCCTTCTTTGGAATGGTTGCAGGTGTTTATCACTGGTTCCCTAAGATGTTTGGTCGTATGATGAATCCAACTTTGGGTTATATTCACTTCTGGATTACGTTCGCAGGTGTTTATCTTGTATTCTTCCCTCAGCACTATTTAGGTATTGCTGGTTTCCCAAGAAGATACTATGCTTATACTGGATTTGACTTTACAAATAAGTACCAAGACTTAGCACAATTGAGTACCGTAGCAGCAATTGTGGTATTCGCAGCAAATATTATTTTCTTATATAACTTCTTCTATTCTATTTTCTGGGGTAAGAAAGCAACTCAAAACCCTTGGAAATCAAATACGTTGGAGTGGACAACACCTGTAAACGTTGGTCATGGAAACTGGGAAGGAGAGATTCCAGCAGTATATCGTTGGCCGTACGACTATAGCAAGCCAGGTGCTGCAGAAGACTTTATTCCTCAAAACGTTCCATTCTCTGCTACACCTGAATCAAACTTCCCGTATGAGAATGAGTTGATTAGTGAAGAGAAAGAAATCGAGGGAATCAAGTTTGATTATAGCATTCCAGATTGATAAAATTATAAACGATTCACAACTGCAAAGTTGTGAATCGTTGTCTCAAACCGATTATGACACACGGTAAATTATTTAGAAAGCTTGGTTTTTGGACGGTTGGTGCGATTTACTTTCTTATTTTAGTCGGTGGAATAGTAAGAGCAACTGGTTCAGGTATGGGATGTCCTGACTGGCCAAAATGTTTTGGTACATGGGTTCCACCAACAGATATTTCTCAACTTCCAAGTAATTACAAAGAGATTTACGGTGAAAAACTCAAGGGTGAAGTAGAATTCAATGCCATCAAGACATGGATTGAATATATTAATCGTTTGGTAGGAGTTGTCATTGGTTTTTTAGTTTTTGGAACTTTTGTGAGTTCGTTCATTAGTTTCCGAAAAAAAGACAAGACGATTGTCTTTCTAAGTTTGCTGGCAACAATTTTAGTAGCGTTTGAAGGATGGTTAGGCTCGAAAGTAGTTTCAAGCGAACTTCACCCAGTAATGATTACCTTGCACATGATTCTATCGTTAATCATTGTGTTAATATTATTATATGCGGTAGCCCGTTCTTATAACTATGTTATTAAAGTTGAAGATGTAGCAGATAAAAGTTCTTTGAGTTTTTTAGTATCAGCAGCGATTTTTCTGACAACAGGTCAAGTACTTTTGGGGACACAAGTTCGAGAGGTTGTTGACCAAGTAGCGAATCTGATGGGTGACGCCCTCCGAAGCGAATGGACTGCTAATTTGGGTGGAAAGTTTCAGATGCACGCGTTGTTTTCGATAGTTATTGTATGTATTAATTTTCTGATTTATTATAGAATCAAAAAATCAATAGTTGAGAAAGGATTGTTATCAAAATTTGCCAATTGGCTTTTAATTACTATTGGAATTGAGCTTATTTCAGGGCTTTCATTGGCTTATTTAGGCTTTCCAAGATTGATGCAACCTATTCACTTAACGCTCGGAACTTTAGCAATTGGTATCCAATTTGTTATTTTTTTATTTCTTAATAAAGAAAGAGTATTCAGAAGCAATGCTTCACAAGTATAAATGAATCTAATAGTGTCAGAAAATATTTTCGCACAGAAGTTTAGGGCTTATTTTGACTTAACAAAGTTTAGATTATCATCGACTGTTGTTTT
>JAIYBU010000210.1 GCA_027488335.1 Cytophagaceae bacterium | reverse complement strand
TATAGCGCCATAAAACAGCTAAGGATTAATAGAAAATGTACCTTCATTTCGTTTGTTTTAAAACTTCAAAATTATATTTCGCCACGAGAGCCAAAGTGGTGTTTTGCTCAATATAAGTGACAGAATCAGTCACTTTTGCTAAAGCCCAACTATCAAGCCCCATGCCACCTGTTAGGTCTGTACATTTACTATTTCCAAAATTCCTTGCAAAAATCTCAGCTTTATACTGTGCCGTAACTTCGGAAGAAGCTTGCTCGACCGAAAGTGGAGGCGGGAAAATAACCTTTTCGTTGGCAAACCAAGTAGGTAATTTATGTTTGGCTTTTTGTCGGGCGAGCAATTGGTCAGCTACCAAACGTAACATTTCGGCATCTAATTTTTGTGGATTCTTTAAAACGTATTTTTGAATCTCAGTTTCTTGTATTTCCAGAGCAATTTGGTTGGCTTGTTGTAGTTTTTCTAACATGGGCGGTGCAAATGAAAATAATTTCATTCATCATTCATCATTCTCAATTCTTAATCCTAATTTTGATAAAAATTAGTACACAATATTATGCTTAGTTTTTGGGAAAAAGATGTTTTTTTGAAAAAATATGATGTAATCATCATCGGAGCGGGTTTTTCGGGACTTTGGTTGGCTTATTTTCTGAAAAAATATCAACCGAAACTCGAAATTGCTATTCTTGAATCAGGTACATTGCCGACGGGAGCAAGTACCAAAAATGCAGGTTTTTCGTGCTTTGGCAGCCCAACCGAGCTGCTTGAAAATATAGAGGTCATGGGTATAGACCAAGCGATGTTTTGGGCAGAAAAACGCTACAAAGGTATCAGTATGATTGCTCAATACTTTGGCTCTGAGATTGAATACGATGATTGTGGTGGAACTGAATTGTTCAATGATAAAGTAGTTTTTGAAGAAACAAAAGAGCAATTAGAAGCTCTAAATCACTCAATAAAAAGCATAACAGGAAAAGATAATCATTTTTTTATTGATGAAAATATTATTCAAAATGCAGGCTTTTCGGGGTTTCAGCACGCTATCAAGAATACAGTTGAAGGCTCAATTCATAGTGGTAAACTCATCAGCTCAATGACCGAAACATTGCAAGCCATGAAAGTGACAATATTTAATGGTGTAAAAGTGCAACGGTTTGATAATGAAGTTAATAGCGTAAAAATTTATGCAGAAAATGGACTAATCTTTGAAGCCAACCATTTAAGTATTACGACCAATGCGTTCACGAAACAGCTTTTGCCAGAAGTGGATTTATACCCAGGTCGTGGACAAGTTTTGATTACCGAACCCATTGAGGGATTAAATTGGCGAGGAACTTTTCATTTCGATAAAGGATATTATTATTTCCGAAACTACCGAAACAGAGTACTATTTGGCGGAGGACGAAATTTGGATTTTAAGACAGAAAATACGGATGAATTTGCCTTGACCAGTTTAGTACAAAACCGATTAGAGCAGCTACTCTACGAAAACATTATTCCAAAGTATAGTAATATCAAAATCGACCAACGTTGGAGTGGAATCATGGCTTTTGATGATACTAAAACCCCCGTAAGTAAATGTTTAAACCAACGAATATCGTTGAGCGTTAGAATGAATGGAATGGGAGTGGCCTTAGCCCCAACACTTTCAGAAAATTTAGCGAAGGAAATTTTAAAAACAATAGATGATTGACCTTTTTGTTTTTTGTGAGTGTACCATAGAAGCCTCTAATTTATCAATAATAAATACTTAAGAGTAGAATACTTCTAATCATATATAGCGTATTAAGGTTTAATTATTACTTTTGCATAAACAAAACTTATTATTTTCATAAAAAAAGTTTATTTATGCTCCAGCGAATAATCGTAATAATACTCTTAATGATGGTCGAAGTTTCGACGGTGCGGGAGTGCTTTTATGATTGCAAGCATAAGATTGAGCTTGAAGAAATTGAAGATACCAACGAGTCAGAGGATATTTCAAAGGAAATTATCCTCGAAAAATATTTACCCGAAAGCATAACCTTTCAGTTCAATAGCAATTATAATTTATCTACCAATATCGTCTGTGATGAAATTTCTGCCCCCATCACAAATCCATTCAGAGTTATAGATTCCCCTCCTCCGAAGGTATAATTTTTTCTCATTATTCTTTTAGTCAAAACATTTTACAACCTACAAACGACAGTCAATGTTGCTCATTGATGGTTGTTATGCTTGCATTTTAGCATTACTAACAAGCTCAATCAGAGGATATGGCTCGCCTTTCCGATACATGATTTACACGTCTTTTTTTCTTTATAATATGAAAAATTTTAATTTTAAGTACATTAAATCAGATATTTCATCTGGTTTAGTGGTTTTTTTGGTGGCACTTCCACTTTGCTTAGGTGTTGCTCTGGCCTCAGGAGCTCCACTTATTGCGGGGGTAATAGCAGGTATTGTGGGCGGAATTGTGGTCGGGGCCTTGAGTGGTTCACAACTGGGCGTGAGTGGCCCCGCAGCAGGTTTAACAGTTATTGTCTTAAATGCCATTACCGAAATTGGTTCTTATGATTCATTTCTACTATCAGTTGTATTGGCTGGTTTTATACAAATTATCTTCGGAGCAGTAAAAGCAGGTGTAATCGGCTATTATTTCCCGTCCTCGGTTATCAAAGGAATGTTGACCGCAATCGGTATTATCATTATTTTAAAGCAAATTCCCCACGCAATGGGAATTGATTTAGATTATGAAGGTGACGAAAGTTTTTTCCAACGTGATGGACAAAACACATTTTCGGAATTAGGGCGATTAACAGAATTATTCAACGAAGGTGCGTTAATGATTGGTTTGGTTTCGCTCAGCATAATGATTATGTGGGAACAGCCATTTATCAAACGAAGTACCGTTCTTGGAATGATTCCTGGGGCTTTAGTAGCAGTAATTGCTGGTATAATTTTAAACAATGGTCTAACGGTATTACCTTCTTTCTTTCATCTTGAAAGTAGCCATTTGGTATCTCTCCCCGTAACAAATTCAGTCGGTGATTTTGTAAATCTCTTCCAAATACCAAACTTTTCGGCCATTACTAACCCCATTATATGGAAAACTGCGGTAGTAATTGCCATCATTGCGAGTCTTGAAACCTTATTGAGTGTGGAGGCTACCGATAAGCTCGACCCTGATTCAAGAATTACACCAACAAACCGTGAGCTTTTAGCACAAGGTGCTGGCAATGTTGTGGCTGGTTTCTTAGGTGGAATTCCACTCACGCAAGTGATTGTACGAAGTTCGGCCAATATCCAAGCAGGTGGAAAAACAAACTTGGCAACAATTTTTCACGGGCTTATTTTACTCATCTGCACACTTGCCATTCCGAACATTCTGAATCAAATTCCTTTGGCATCTTTGGCAATTGTTTTAATTATGGTAGGTTATAAACTGGCTAAGCCTTCAATTTTTAAAGACGTTTTTAAAGAAGGTCAAGACCAATTTGTGCCATTCGTGGTGACGGTTCTGGCTGTTGTATTTACCGATTTATTGACAGGAATTGGCATAGGTGTGTTTGTGGCTATGCTCTATATTTTATACACAAATTATAAAGGTTCTATGTCGTTTTTGCGTGATGGTAAAAATGTATTGATTCAATTTAATAAAGATGTATTTTATTTTAATAAATCAGAATTGAAGTTAAAACTATTATCACTCGAAGAAGGCGACTATCTTTTTGTGGATGGAACAAAGGCTTCGTTCATTGACCACGATATATATTTAACCTTAGAAGAATTTCAGAAAGAAGTAAAAAAACGGAATATCGAAGTAGAATTTAAAGGAATTTCAAGAAAAAAAATAAACTATCGAAAAAGCAATGCAAACATATCAAAAACTCCTACTGGCGAATAAAGCTTGGGCGGCTGAAAAACTACGTGTCGATGAAGGCTATTTTGAAGAATTAGCTTCACATCAAAATCCCGAATTTTTGTGGATTGGTTGTGCCGATAGCCGTGTGCCTGCAGACCAAATAACTGGCACTCAGCCTGGTGATATTTTCGTCCATCGTAATGTAGCCAACTTGGTGGTGCATACCGATATAAATATGTTGAGTGTGCTTCAATATGCCGTAGAGGTACTCAAAGTAAAGCATATTTTGGTAGTTGGACATTATAATTGTGGTGGCGTAAAAGCCTCAATGGATAATAAAGATTATGGACTTATCAATAAGTGGCTTAGAAACATTAAAGATGTAAACGTAAAGCACCACGAAGAATTAAGCAAAATTGAAGATTTTCAAGCCAAATTTGATAGATTGGTGGAGCTAAACGTAACTGAACAAGTTCGTAATTTAGCTAAAACTACCATCGTACAGAAAGCATGGGTCACAGGCGATTATCCGCACTTGCATGGTTGGGTACTCGACTTAAAAACGGGACTCATAAAAACCATCATGGAAATCTTTCCCGATGATTTGGATGCCATCGAAGAAGTGTATCGTTATGATATACAACAATCTGAAGGTATTTTATCGGAGACAATACATTAATTCTTCGCTTCAAAGGTAAAAAAGGAGTTATCAATTTGTTTTGGTAACTCTTTTTTTATCGCATAAAATTAAAAATATTACTTAGAAAGTTAAATAATTTCTTGAAATAATCTATATTTGCTAATAAAGTATATCTTTGCTAAAAATATATAGATACTATGAGTCTCCCAAACTGCCCCCAATGTGATTCGAATAATATATCTCGAAACGGTATTATTAAAGAGCGTCAACGCTTTAAGTGTAAAGATTGTGGCTATAACTTCACCGTCGAAAAGATGGGAAAAAGCATCGAAAGTTACTATGTTATTAAAGCTCTTCAACTATATATCGAAGGAGTTAGTTACCGTGAAATAGAGCGTTTATTGGGTGTAAGCCACGTTTCGGTGATGAATTGGGTGAAAAAATACCAAGTAAAGATACCCAAACAAACGCTTTATCATCCGACTTACAAAGTGATGAATCATAAGGAGTTAGCCGAATTTTATGCCAATCGAGAAAACCTAAAAGGAGCAGGGATGGTTGTAACCGAGCTGGGCGATAAGTTTATGCTCATAAAGTGGGAAAGATTTAAAAAATAGATATACTCTGTTTAATTACACTTAAACAAGGATAGTTTTTCTTTGAATAGTACAATTGTTTTTTTCGTCCCTCTATTAATGCTGTATTTTAATATAAATTTTGATTTTTGTACTTGATTCTTAGTTGAACATAGTTAATATTTTGCTTATAGGCTTTTTTTTGATATAAAATTTTGCAAAATATCAAATTACTATTCTAATATTAAGGTTTTTAAGAAAATTTAAAGTACAATTATTTCTATCTGTTTTTACCAAAGCTATATCAAAGATTTGTAAAGCGTGGCTTTTTATGAAAGTTTTGTAGCGTCTTAGCGACGTACAACAAAACCATAATAAAAGACCTATATGAAAACATTTATCCTTTCTTTGATTGCTTGTGCATCAATGCTTAACACAGCGATTGCACAAGAGAAAAAAGTAGAAGAGAAAAAAGCTGATACCGCAACCCCAAAACCACAACCTGCTTTTGGGGCTACCATCGGTGGATTTGTCAGAACTGATTACATCTGGGATTCTCGTAAAAGTGCAAGCGTAAGAGAAGACCACCTAAATCTGTATCCGTTAGATGTCGCAAAAGATGCCAATGGCAAAGATTTGAATGCTGTGCCTCAGTCTAACTTTCTTTCGCTGACTTCAAGAATCAATCTGAAAATCACTGGCCCCGATGCTTTTGGTGCAAAAACGTCCGCCTTCTTTGAAGGCGACTTTTTCGGAAACACTGACGGTACAATTGGCCTTTTCAGATTAAGACATGCCAACGCAAGTCTTGATTGGACCAAAACAAAAATAACATTCGGTCAAACTTGGTATCCACAATTTATACCTGAGTGTTTTCCTGGTGTTGCCAATTTTAGTACAGGTATTTTATTCAATCCATTTGGTTGGTCAACACAGGCTCGTATTACTCGAAGTCTGAATACCAATATAAATTTTGCACTTTCGCTGTATAAAGATAGAGAGTTTGGAGCGGTATCGCCATCGGGTATAACCAATGAAGCGTCTTCTAACTCAGCAATTCCGACAATTCACGGAAATTTGCAATACAAAAATGCAAAATTATTAATGGGTGTTGGGGTTGAATACCGCTCATTAAGACCAAGAATGACAATCTCGACGGGTACGCCAGCCGTAACGATTGAAAATAAAGGTAAAGTAAACAGTGTAACTGTAAATGCTTACGCTAAATATACAGGTAAAAAGGCTACAATTAAGGCTTATGGAATTTTAGGACAAAACGTAACTCACCTGGTTATGTTGGGTGGCTATTTAGGTTATAATTCTACAACTGACCCTGTTACTGAAATTTATAAACCACTTAAAACCAATGCCTTCTGGTTTGAATTGATGAGCAATCACGCCAAAGTTGCCCCAGCATTATTTGTAGGTTACACAGTCAATAATGGAGCAGATGTGCAAGGAAAAGCAGCCTATGCACGTGGAGTTGCAGTGGAAAAGCGTACAGTGAAAGATGTAGTAAGAGCAGCTGGAAGAATTGATTTTAAGTCAGGAAAATTCAGAATCACACCTGAGCTTGAATACACTGCTGCTAATTGGGGTACATCAGATAAG
>JAIYBU010000052.1 GCA_027488335.1 Cytophagaceae bacterium | reverse complement strand
GACGCCAGAATTTTATTAGAGCAGAAGTCTCATCAGAAATGATGAGACTTTTTTGCGTTTAGGCACTTTAATTCAAGATATCTATATAAAAAATAAACCCTACTAATTATGAGGTAGGGGAGGTAAATTATTTTCTAAATGTATTCCTGACAAAGACTCATGAAACATACATCAGCTTGTAATTCGACTGATATGATGCTCATTTTAATCCCCAAATAGTGTTGAAAGTGTTCATCAAAATACTCATGCGTAGTAGCCACTTTATTGCCTATTCATAGTCCTCTATATTAATATTCCACAGTATTTTTTCGTAATTTTGCAGCCTACTAACTTTTGATTTAGATGGCGTATATACTTTTTGATGATGAGTTAATCAGAAATCAATTAAAACCTTTTACTTTTACTCGTCCTGTTGCCGATATTCGTTGTGGTATATTAACAATTAGAGATAAATGGTCATTTAGACTGAAAACAAGAGTTACGTGTCTTTCAAAGCGTTATTTAGAGGAAATTACGGCTGAAAGTTCAATAAATACTTACATAAATGGGGCGGTTTGTCCAGATGAAAATTTGGTTGCTGAAATTGAGAAATTAGAAGTTGGTAAGTGTTTAGTTGATGATAGTGATAATGTATTGGCGATTCGTACTACTGAAAAACTTTCCTTCCCTATCAGCTTTCAAGAATTTCTGCCAAAGAAATTTGATGGTAATGTGAATATTATTACAAAATTACCGCATATTTTCTTGAAAAATGGCGACCAGATAAAGGAGGATTTTCTGTTAATTACTGCGGGAAGAAAATCAGAGGAAATTACAGACCCTTTCACCCGTGTATATGGTGCTGAAAACATCTTTGTTGAAGAAGGGGCGAGTATCAAATCGGTTATTTTGAATGCAGAACAAGGACCAATTTATATTGGTAAAAATGCTACGATACAAGAAGGCTCGATTGTGATTGGTCCAGTTTCGGTTGATGAGGGAAGTGTTGTGGTTTGGGGAAGTAAAATTCGACCTAATACTACACTTGGGCCTTACAGTAAAGCTGGTGGTGAAGTGGGTAGTTCGGTTATTTTTGGGTATTCTAACAAAGCTCACGATGGCTTTTTAGGTGCTTCGGTCATTGGTGAATGGTGTAATTTAGGGGCTAATTGTAATAATTCGAACCTCAAAAATGACTATTCAGAGGTAAAACTTTATAATTATTCTACGGATAAATTGGAGAAGACTGGTGAGTTATTTTGTGGTTTATTCATGGGTGATTACACAAAGGCAGGCATCAGTACGATGTTTAATACAGGAACTGTAGTGGGAGTTTGCTCGAATATTTTTGGAGCAGGTTTTCAAGATAAGCATATTCCTTCGTTTATGTGGGGTGGGGCTGATACCGAATACGTTGATTACCGCTTCGATAAAGCATTGGAGGTAATTAAAGCTACGATGGCTCGACGTAATAAAGAGTTGACAGAGAAGGACATAGCCATATTAAAGCATGTTCATGATTTTAAAAAATAAAGAAGTGTTCATAAGGAAGCATTTGCTCGAAGTGAAGACTTCCTTGAATCTATTTACAAATGCTTTTTCGAGAAATTATAGGTTTAGACGATGTAAAACAATCGTTGATTCAAGCAGTCAACAATAATCATGTTGCACATGCTCAGCTTTTTCATGGAGCGGAGGGTAGTGCAAACTTGGCATTGGCGTTGGCGTATGCAACCTATATTAACTGTGAAAATAAGCAACCCGACGATGCCTGTGGACGTTGTCCGAACTGCAATAAAATGAGCAAATTGGCTCACCCCGATGTTAATTACATTTTCCCGACTGCGGGCGGTAAATCGATTATTTCTGAAAACTTTATGCCGCAATGGCGTACTTTTGTGAAAGATACGCCCTACGGGACGCTTTCTGATTGGCTCGAACATATTACTATCAAACAAGGAAATATCCCAGCTGAAGAGTCTCGCCAGTTGATTCAGAAACTTTCTTTGAAATCTTATGAGGGCGGCTATAAAATAGCCATTATTTGGCAAGCAGAAATGCTTAACATTGCCGCAGGTAATGCTCTTCTAAAAATTTTGGAAGAACCACCTGAGCAGACACTATTTTTGTTGATTGCGAGTAGTTCAGACAAGTTATTGACAACGATTATTTCTCGTACGCAACGCATTGCTGTTCGTAATTTTACAGATGAAGAAATTGTAGCTTATCTCACACAAAAACATGAAATTGGACCTGATAGAGCGAAGCAAATTGCGTATCTTTCTAATGGAAATCTGAATCATGCTCTGGAGATAGTCCATAAGACTGATGATGACCAACACGCATGGTTTGCCAACTGGATGCGAATGTGCTATGCTCTAAATGTGTTGAAATTAGTACCAATGGCCGATGAATTTGATGCCAAAGGAAAAGAATATCAAAAGGCGATGCTTGAATATGGGTTGAGTATTTTCAGAGAAATATTTTTGTATCGTCATGGCGGCGAAAATTTGATTAGATTGGAAGGAGACGAATTAGTATTTGTTCAGAAGTTTTCTAATGTTTTGAATATCAGTAATTTAGAGTCAATCTCCAAATTATTGAGTGAGTCTCATTATCATATTGAGAGAAATGGGCGTGCGAAAATGATTTTCTTGGATATTTCGTTGGCTATTGCTCGATTGATGCGGTAGGTCTGGGTATTGGGGAATCAGTTATTGGTTATGACTGAGTTGCTCAAAGTTTCGTAAGTGTTTTTAAGGGAAATTATTATCGGCGAACTGAAAGCAAACATTATTTGGTTCGCCCCACAAAGAAATATGAAAATAAAAATAGGTACACGTGGCAGTAAATTGGCTCTTTGGCAGGCTTATTATGTGGAAGATAAACTGAAAGCTGATGGCATTGAAACCGAAATTGTAATTATTGAAACCAAAGGTGATAAAATTCTCGACCGTGCTTTATCGAAAATAGGTAGTAAAGGTGTTTTTACGGAGGAGTTAGAAGACCAACTACGTTCGGGAGAGATTGATATTGCGGTTCACTCTGCTAAAGATTTACAATCAGATTTGGCAGATGATTTGGCAATTATCGCCTTCACCGAGCGTGAAAAAACTGCTGATGTTTTGGTGAGTTTTAATAAAAATTTGTCACTTAATAGCGGAGAAAGCTTTGTGGTAGGTACGTCTTCTACCCGAAGAGTGGCCATGCTTCGTCATTATTATCCGCATATTAAAATTGTGGATATGCGTGGAAATTTGCAAACTCGCTTACGTAAACTCGAAGAAGGGCAATGCGATGCTCTTTTGCTGGCTTACGCAGGTGTGCATCGAATGGGCTATCATGAAATGATTGTTGAGCAATTACCAACTTCTGAATTTACACCTCCCGTCGGGCAAGGCTGTGTTGCCATTGAAGCTGCCAAAAACTTATCAGAGGAAAAACGTTCGGCCATTCGTCGTTTGATTAATGATGAAGTTACAGAGCTGTGTTTATTAGCTGAGAGGGCATATTTACGTAGGTTACAAGGTGGTTGTTCGATTCCTTCATTTGGATGGTGCTTAGCCGAAGAAAAAGATGGAGAATTAACTTTGAATATGACTTCTGGAATTATTAGCCTTGATGGAAAAATGATTGTCAAGAAAAACGATTCAACACCTGCTGCTGAGGCTGAGAAACTCGGTGAAGCTTTGGCTGAACAAGTGCTAAGAAGCGGCGGAGCAAAAATTTTAGAGGAAATTAGAAATAATTTTGTGTAATAGTTAAACTTGTGAGGTTGCGACGCAACCCCACAAGTTTAATTGTATATTTCAATCTCTAATCTCGTCTTTAATCTGTACTTCAGTTACTGGGCCGTATTTTTCTGCGATTTTCTTAATCTCGGCCGATTTTCCTACCAATACAAACTGCAATTTATCTTTCGGGAAATAAGTATCAATGATTGATTTAGCTTTTTCGAGTGTAAGTCCATCCACATTTTTTTCGAAGTTATTGATGAAAGACTCATCGAAATTATACCAAAACATTTGTGTCAGTAAGCCCGATAATTGTCCTGCGGTTTCGTAACGTGGAGGGAATTGTCCTTTTACGTAGTTTTTGGCCGAAGCTAAAGCGTTTTCGTCGATGCCATTTTTGTGTAAATTATTTAGAACTTCTAACGCTTTATCAATGGCTGCTTCGGTAGTTTTATTGGCTGTGAAAGTTGAAATAGCAAAAGTCCCCCCTGTTTTTAATGGACTAAATCGGCTATTTGCTCCGTAAGTTAGACCCGTATTTACACGAAGTTCGTCGTTGAGCATTGAGGTGAATCTACCACCAAAAAGCGTGTTAATGACATCAATAGCTACATAATCTGGGTTATTTCTACTAATTCCTGCCGCACCGATATTGAAAGTTGTTTCACGGGCATCGTCTTTATTGATGAGTAAAACACGGTTTCCAGTTTGTTTTGCGATTGGTTTAGCTGCTAAATTTTCTTGTGCTTTTGTACCTTTTTTCCACGAGCCCAACAAGGCTGTTAAAGTATTCTTCATTTCTACACTATTGAAGTCACCCACTACTGCAATGGCTGAGGCTTCTGGTAAGTAATTTTCTTTGTAGAAAGTTTTTATATCTTCAAGTGTTAGCGGACTAACCGTCGATTTTTTTCCTTGAATAATGTTTCCATATACGTGATTTCCGTACATAAATTTATCGAAATAAGCAGGCAAAACCGAGCGTGGGCTTTCTTTTTGCTGGTCAAGATTAGTCAATAAACGTTTTTTTTCTTTTTCAAATTCGGCATTATCGAAAGCTGGTTCGAGTAAAACTTCTTTGATGATACTTAGTACTTTTTCTTTGTCTTTAGTCGCAAATTTTGCCGATAAACCTGCCGATTCTTTTGAAGCGTAAGTGCTTATATTTGCTCCTATAAAGTCAAGTTCTTCGTCAAGTTGGGCTTTTGTGTAGCTTTTTGTGCCGTGTTTAAGAGCCGTTGCGGTCAATGAGGCAAGTCCCGATTTTGTTCCGTCGTAGATTGCACCTGCTGGTAAAACTACCGATACACTAATAACGGGTACTTCTTTCTGCTCCATTAAATACACGGTTAGACCATTGGGTAATTTGAATTTTTGGTATTTGGGCAACTGGTAATTTTGTGCCAAAAGTAGGCTGCTACTCAGGCATATTGCCAACGCTACGGTGAAGAATATTTTGATATATTTAGTCATGATTTTAAACAATAGATTTAAGAATAATTCACTTTGTGTAATTCCCTGAATAAATTTAGGGGGCTAATTGAACAAATGAATTTTAAATATTTGATTAAACCGATTGAAATCGGTTTTTTGTTAAACCCAATATTTGCGATTAAAATCACAAAATATTATTCTTCGGTATTGGCTTTCAGAATACCGACTGTACGGGTAGTTTTCTTGAAATACTTTTTGGCAACATTTTTAATGTCATCGACCGTCACTTTATTGAAAGCCGCTGGTGCATCAAACATTTTTTTGTAGTCGCCAAAGAAAACCTCATACGTACCTATATTATTCGACTTTCCGTTGATGGTTTCGATTTGACCGTAGAATTCCATCAATTTCTGATTCTTAATTTTTTGTAATTCTTTTTCGGTGATACCTTCAATTTTAATCTTTTCTATTTCGTCATAAATTGCCTTTTCTAAATCATTTTCATTGACTTTAGTGGCAGCGGTCGCATAAATACCAAATAAAGTTGGGTCGAAACTTTCGCCAAAATTGGTAAAAACTTGAGTAGCCAATTGTTTTTTATCAACCAACGAGCTATATAAACGAGATGAGTTTCCACTACTCAGAATATCGCTCAAAATAGTGAGGGCATAATAGTCTTCGTTTTTTGACTCAGGAACTTTATAGGCAATCATCAAGGCAGGTGTCGAAACATCTTTTTGTACCCAAACACGGCGTTCACCCGTTTGTGGAGGCTCAACAATCATTACTTTTGGAGGCTCAGGCTGGGCAGGAATTGGCTCAATGTATTTTTCAGCTAAACGTTTGACTTCATCAAATTTTACATTTCCCGAAATGACGGTTACGCAGTTATTTGGTGCGTAATAAGTCTTAAAATACCGCTCCAAATCCGACTGTTTCCAATTTTTCATGTCGTCTTCATAACCAATGACTGGCCAGTGGTAGGGATGTTCTTGAAAAGCTGTGCCTTGTACGGTTTCTGAAAGTAATCTCCATTTCGAGTTTTCGAGACCTGTGCTGCGTTCGCTTAATACTACGCCCCTTTCACTTTCAACCATACTTGGAGCAATACTGAGGCTCGAAATACGGTCGCCTTCTAAATCGAAAATCACTTCGGTAGCCGATGAAGGAAACCAGTTGGTGTAAACCGTTACGTTTTCGGTAGTGTAGGCATTGTTGGCTCCGCCATTAAATTCCATGGTGCGGTCAAACATTTTTGGACCATATTTTTTTGCACCATTAAACATCATGTGTTCAAAAAAGTGCGAAAGGCCCGTAATGCCTTGGTATTCGTTTCGGCTACCTACACGGTAAAATAAATACATGTTGGCGTTGGGAATAGAACTGTCTTCAATCACTAAAAACTTCATGCCGTTTTTTAGTGTGAATGTTTTTACATCTTCTGCTTTCATTTGTGCATTGACCGAGAGTAGCCCTACACAAAAAAGTGCAGACATCAGAAGCTTTTTCATTGGAATAAATTTTAATTGTTGATTAGTGTGTAAAAATAGTAAATTAATTTTTATGACTTGCCAAGTATTCGTTTCTGACAACGGTAGCAGTTTTATGCTCGCCCCAATGATGCCCACCTGGTGGCATAAAAATATAAAAAATTTTATCTTTGAGGGTAGGGGCTGCCCAAACATCTTTGAAAAGTGCCACAAACTCACCAAAATAAACGTCCCAAAGATTTCCCGAGTCCATTGGTCTTGTAATACCGTATTCGAGTTTTATTTCGTCTTTTTCGAGTTGATAGGTACCAAAAACTTTATCCCAAATATTGAGTAGATTACAAAAATTGGTGTCCATATAAAGCGGATTGCGGGCATGATGCACTCGGTGGTGCGAGGGCGTAAGAATGATATGATTTAAGAACCCCATTTTACCGTTTTTCATGAGATTTTCGCCTACATGAATAAACATTCCGTAAGTGCCATCAATAAACATAATGAAAAACAATAATGCTGGATGAATACCCAAAATGATGCAAATTGACCCACGTATAACATCGGCATAAGGCCCCTCAAGGAAAAAGTGAGCGTGCGAAACCGACAGATTCATGTTTTCGGGCGTGTGATGGGTGGAATGTAAACACCAAAATAAACGAACTTTATGTCCCAAGAAATGATAGACAAAATGCGAAAATTCCCAAACAATATAGCCATAAATGAGCCAATACCATGTAAAAGTGGTTTGAAAAGGAGCATAAGGTTGAAGTGTAGCAATGAGAAAAGAAATAGCCCCGATTGAGATAAATCGACCAATAAAACGATTAAGAACATAAATCAAGAAAGCCACTTTATAGACTTTTGTATGCGGATTTTTTTGTACAATCCCACTGATAAGTTCAAGAACGAGCAGTAGTGGCAAAATTGGGCCAATGCCAGTAATGATGCCATCGAAAGTAAGAAATTTACTAAAATCGCCCGATTTGAGAATCTCTAAAGTGCCACGAAGACCCAAGAAACTGATTATCTCTCGGTACAAAAACTCAAGAATTTCCATCTGTTTAATTTTTTATATTGATTAAGGTTGAATAGGTCTAAATTTCTAAAATATTTTGATAAAACAGATGGATTTTGTTTAATTTTTCTTTTTTGATAAATTTCTCAACAGCAGCACTGGGTTTGCCGACCTTTAATGCTAATAGTTGAATACTGAACAGGTTACTGTTATTTCTAATAAATTTTTATCGGAAGCAAATTCATTTAGGCCCACTGACTTTTTATCCGTGTAGCTCTTTTTCTCATGTAATCTGAAAGCTAAATATAAGCATTTCGGAATAGATTTGTTGAAAAATCTACCTTAGAAATTACTTAAACACTAATGCTAAAAAGTCATTCTTGTAGCAGAATCTCTTTATATTTGTTTTTTATTCAACCTTATTTTATACAATGAAAGAAAAAATATTGATTATTACTGGCGATGCTGGTGAAGGTTACGAGTGTTTATACGGCAAACACCGCTTTGAAGAGGCGGGTTATGAAGCAGTTATTGCTGCACCGAGTGTAAAAAGACTCAATTTGGTTATCCACGATTTTGAACCTGGCTGGGATACGTACATCGAAAAACCTGGCTATATCGTTGAGGCCAATATTGCCTTTGCCAATGTGAACGTGGAAGATTATATTGCCGTTTTGATTTTGGGCGGAAGAGCCCCCGAATTTCTGCGACACAATGAAAAAGTAATCGAAATCGTTAGAGAATTTGATAAGACAGATAAGTTCGTGTTCTCGATTTGTCACGGAATTCAGATTCTAACGGCCGCAGGTTTGGTCAAAAATAAGACCATTACATGCTACGAAAACGTACGATTTGAAGTAGAGGCCTGTGGCGGAAATTTTGTAGGAAGAGACGAAGCCGTAAGAGACGGTAAGTATGTTTCTGGCCAAACGTGGCAATCGCACCCCGATTTTTATCGAATGGTTTTTGAATGCTTGAATGAGAAATAGAAAGAAAAAGACCTCTGCTAAATATTTAACAGAGGTCTTTTTTTGATTCCTACGACAAAGCAATTCTTACCAAACCGTAATGCGTTCGCTTTCGGGTTTATACATCTTATCTCCAGGTTTTACATCAAATGCTTTATAGAAAGGCGTAAAATTCATCAATGGGCCATTTACACGCCACATAGCTGGCGAATGAGGATTTGTGTTTACATACGTACGCATATAAGCATCTTTGGTTTTTACTCGCCAAATTCGGGCAATTGAAATGAAGAAACGTTGCTCGGGCGTAAAGCCATCAATTTTTTCTCCACTTTTGGCTTGTTGAGTAAGCTTGAAGGCATCGTAAGCAATGGCAATTCCTGCAATATCTGCGGTATTTTCTCCGACTGTCAAAGCTCCTTTTACGTGCATCGAATCAAGCACCGTGAACTTATTATATTGCTCAATTACGAGTTGAGTTTTAGCTTTAAATTTTTTAAAATCATCAGCTTGCCACCAGTTTTTTACATTACCCTGTTTATCATACAATGCTCCTTGGTCATCAAAAGAGTGTGTGATTTCGTGGCCAATTACCATTCCAATGCCACCGTAATTAAGAGCATCATCGGCATTCATATCAAAATACGGTGGTTGAAGAATTCCCGCAGGAAATACAATCTCATTCAATGGCGGATTGTTGTAGGCCGTAACCGTTGGCGGAGTTGTTCCCCATTCAGTACGGTCAACAGGTTGTCCGATTTTCGAAATTCCATAAACGAAATCATTTTTACTGGTTGCTAAGCGATTTTCAAAATAAGTACCTCGGTTGATGACCACTTTTGAGTAATCTCTCCATTTATCAGGGTAGCCAATCTTTTCGGTGAAAGCATAAAGTTTTTCTTTGGCTTTCGCTTTGGTCGAATCGCTCATCCAATCAAGGTTTGTGATTCTATTTTCAAAAGCGGTTTTCAAATTCTTTACCAATTCTTTCATGCGTCGCTTGGCTTCTTCTGGAAAATATTTTTTCACATAAAGTTGAGCAAGTCCATGTCCGAGCGACCTATCAACGGCTTCGGTAATTTCTTCTCCACGAGGTTTCTGCGTAGATTGACCTGATAAAACTTTAGCATACTCAAACGATGCTTTGGTAAATGGCTTACTCAGAAAATCAGCATACGAAACCAACGTTTTTGCTCTTAAATAAGCTTTCCAGTCTTCGATGGAAGTCGAGGTCAGTAATGTATTCAATTTATCATAATAAGCAGGTTGTTGCATATTTAGTGAGTCTATTTTCACACCTAACGATGAAAAAAAAGTTTGCCAACCGATGTTTGGTTGTTTTTTTGCAATGTCTGCAACGGCCAATTTGTTGTAGTTTGCCTGCACATTTCGGCGTTCGATATTGGTCTTGTGCGATGCTGCTAATTCTTTTTCGATAGCATAAGCAGCGGTTGCCATTTTAGTTGCCGTTGCCACATCAGTTCCTGTAAGTTTAAGCAACGTAGCGATATAATTTTGATAAGCGTTTTGAATACCAAGTGTTGATGGGTCGGTTTTGAAATAATAATCTCTTTCGGGTAATCCAATACCAGTTTGACCTACATTAACGATATTGATAGCACTATTTTTAATATCTGGGCCCACACGAAAACCAATGATAGAATAGTTATTAAACTTCTGTTGGTCGGCCACATACTTCAAGATTCCAGCCACATCTTTGATACCATCAATTTGTTTGAGCATTGGTTTTACGGGTTCGAAACCTCTTTTGTTGATAGTGAGTGTATCCATACCCGAAGCATAAAAATCGCCAACTTTTTGTTCAATACTACCTTTAAGATTCTTAGCAGCCGAAACGCTATCTAAAATACCTTGTAGGCGTATGCGTTGCGGATAATTCATGAACGAATACGCCCCAACCCCCGATTGGGTTGAAGGAATTTCGACCGAATTATACCATTTACTATTGACGTACATAAAGAAATCATCACCAGGCTTTAGTGTAGGGTCAATGCCCGTAATGCTTACTTTTTGTGCAAAACTTATGTTTATGCTGGTTACTAAAACCCAAAGAATTAATAAAATAGGTAGGTGTTTTTTCATGATTGTTGATAATTTGTCTTGAAACGAAAGGTACTACTATAAGCTCAAAAAATCTACAACCGATGAAGGTATTTTTGGTGTTTATCGACCTGTTGAGGGAAATTATCGACTTTATGTTGGTGCATTGCGTTCGGAGAACGCAATTTTCAAATTGACATCAGGAGATATCAAAACACCTCTGCGAAGAAAGATTCTTCGCAGAGTGGAGGAATAGGTTTTCTTAGTTAAATTCGATGGAATTAGGAGAAATATATTTTAATAAAAAAACTTCACAATAATTTTTTATAAGTTTTAATACTTCTATACCGTTAACCAATTTTATCTTTTTATACAGAGTTTTGACTTTTTCAACTACATCCTTTGTAAAATCAGTATTAGTAACTAACACTCCACCATGAACTCGATTTTCTTCAACAACTTGTATAAAACTTCTTAGCTGACCAATATTAACCTTTTTTTCTTTTTGAAACGACTTACATTCTAATAGTTGGTGTACAGGTATGAAGCCATTTTTCACGATTATTGCATCATAGCCACCATCTCTTGTTGCTTTTGTAGGTTCAACTTCATATCCTAAAAAGGCAAATAATTTATTGACCAATTTTTCAAAATCATTATGATGAATAAACTTCAAATTGTTATTATCTTTATAAATGGTTAATGCACAAGCATCAATAAGGTCAATTTTAATGTTAAACTTTTTATTTACAAGATTAATCCAAGATTGTAGATTATAGGTGCCATATTTAGATATTTCAATAGGTTCATGAATTGTTGAATCATTCATGATATTATCAATAATATCATCATCTGATATAATATTTTTTAGTACTCGATATTCTGTCTGAATAGAAATGCTCGAATCCAGTTTAAATAATAAATTTTCTATAATTGGTATTACAGGATATGATGCAATTATTCCATTTACGGTTGATAAATGCTTCAATAGAGTATTTGAAGAAATTACAAATTTCATCGTATTTAATTAATATTGATATGAACAAATTTAATCAAAAGAACTGATATATTATTATTATCGTTCGGCTAAATGTTCTACATTTAGTAGCTGTAACAGCCGTATTCTGAGCGACAAAACCCCTACACTGCATCCACATCCACCACCACAAAAACCCCTCTAAACTCACGTTGGGTCACTAGTTCGTCGATTTGTTCTTGTAAGAAAACCTTGGCCGATTTTATATTAATTTTATCCTTTTCGAGTTTTAGCAAAATATCAAACAAAAATTTATTTCGTACTCGCTCAACCATGCCTTTTTCGGGGCCAAGCACACGAGCTTTTCCGAGTTTTTCGAGCAATTTATTGGCCAACCAATGAGCAGCCTTTTCGGCTTTGTCTTGTTCTTCGTGCTTCACCGTTATCGAAATCACACGAGTAAAAGGCGGATAAAAATAGCCTTCTCGCTCCTTAATTTCATCATGATAATAACCCATATAATCGTTCGTTACAACTTTATGTAGCAAACTCTGTTGTGTATTGTTGGTCTGAATTAGTACCAAACCTTTTTTATCTCGTCTGCCAGCACGCCCGCTCACCTGCGTAAGCATCTGAAAGGCCCGCTCAGCAGCCCGAAAATCAGGAAAGTGAATCATACGGTCGGCATCAAAAATACCAACCAAACTCACTCGGTCGAAGTCAAGTCCTTTACTAATCATCTGCGTTCCGACCAAAATATCGGTATTTCCTTGCTCAAACTCTCCCAAAATCGTCTGATAAGCATTTTTGGTACGAGTCGTGTCTAAATCCATGCGTTGCACACGTGCCGCTGGATACATAATTCGGAGGTCATCTTCCAATTTTTCAGTACCAAAACCCACTGTTCGGATTTTGCCCGAACCACAAGCAGGACAAACCCTCGGAATCTCCTCTTTGTGTCCGCAATAATGGCAACGCAACTCTTTTGAGTCGAGGTGATACGTCAAACTGACAGCACATTGCTCACATTCACCAATCCAATTACATTCTTGGCAATTCAAATATGGCGAATACCCACGTCGGTTTTGGAAAATAATCGTTTGCTCGCCAATCGCCAAATTATGCTCAATATGCTGACACAAAGTACCCGAAAAATCATTTTTCATGGTCTTTGCCTTTCGCTCTGATTTTAAATCAATTAATTGAATATCAGGCAATTGTGCATTTCCGTAGCGTTGACTGAGCGTAACTAAACCATATTTACCCGTAGTGGCTTGATAATAACTTTCGAGCGATGGCGTGGCCGAACCCAACAAGATTTTCGCACCTTGTTTGAGTCCCAACATAATGCCCACATCACGGGCGTGGTACCGTGGAGCGGGGTCATATTGTTTATACGAACTTTCGTGTTCTTCGTCAATAATGACCAAGCCCAAATTATCCATCGGCAAGAAAACCGCCGAACGAACGCCCACCACAAACTGGTATTGTCCTTCAAGCACACCTTTCCAAACCTCAACTCGTTCATTGTCCGAAAATTTAGAATGATAAACCCCCATTTTATCGCCAAAAACTCGCTTCATACGCACCACAATTTGGGTTGTTAGAGCAATTTCGGGCAATAAAAACAATACCTGTGAGCCACCTTCCAGCACTTGCTGAATCAAATCAATGTAAATTTCGGTTTTTCCACTTCCCGTAATTCCGTGCAGTAAAACAATGTCTTTTTCTTGAAAATTCGATAAAATCTCGTTGCTGGCTTGCTGTTGGGCTTCGGTTAGCTCGATTTTAACTGGCTCAGTTGGCATATCATCGCCAAAACGAGAAACCACGATTTCAAACTGTTCCAAAATTCCTTTTTCAATCAATTTATTGAGCGAAGAATCAGAAGTTTCGCCTTGCGTAAAAAACGATTTATCAACGCCAAACTGATTGCGTTCACGCAGTTGGTGTATCGGAATTTGACGTAAGTATTCCAAAATAACCGTTTGCTGTTTGGTATTTTTAGCCAACGAATCAATCAAATTTGCTGCTTCTTCCGCCCCCTCATAAACCCTCTTTAATCGAATTTTTTTCGCTATTTTTGGCTTATATTTTTCCTTGACCTCCTCATACATAATAATGGCATGCTTCCCAATCAACGACTTTATCATGGTGTTGATATTGGTTTCGCCCACAAATTTCAAGGCATCATCATAAGTCAACGAAGCGTGGTTTTTCAGAATCTCCAAAAACTCAATTTCGTTTTCTTCCAAAAGCTCTGGATGGTCAAAGTCAGGGTTGAGCTGAATCCTCGACTGACTCGTCACTTTCAAGCCCGAAGGCACCGCCACATTCATTACTTCGCCTACACAACACATATAATAATCGGCAATCCAATCGAATAACCAAAGTTGCTGCTTCGTGATAAGTGGCTCTGTATCAAGTAGTTCGAGAATATATTTTGCTTGGTATTTTGCGGGTGGTGTTTCATGAATCCGTCCGACAACCGCCGTCACGACACGGTTTTTGCCAAATTCAACAATAACTCTCGCTCCGATTTTTATATCCTCTACAAAGTTTCTCGGCACACGATACGTAAACATTCGTGGAATCGGCACGGGCAAAATCACATCAGCAAAATAGGTTGTTTCAACAGAAAAAAGACTTTCCATTTGGAATTTATAATGTAAAATGTAAAATGAAGAATGTAGGATATTTCACAAATTTCTAATCATCTACATTCTGAACAATACTCAAAGGTACTAAATTCAGCCTTAGAATTGAAAATTGATTAATTGAGAGAAATAATTTTCAGCCACTCGCTTGCAAATATTATGCACGCATACTATTTTTGATTTAAAATGATTGTTTTGGAATTTTAACCAATAACAAATAACCAATTTTCCAATAACTATGAAAGAGACTATCGAATATAAAGTGCCTACGATGGCAGAAATGGCAGCAAGCGGTCAAGAACCCGAAGTATTGTTTTGGGTAGGTTGTGCAGGTTCGTTCGACGACCGCTATAAAAAAGTGACGATTTCGTTTGTGAAAATTTTGAATAAAATCGGTGTAAAATTCGGAGTTCTTGGCACGGAAGAAGCCTGTACAGGCGACCCCGCACGCAGAGCAGGAAACGAATTTACCTTTCAGATGCTTGCTCAACAAAATATTCAAGTGCTAAACGGCTATGGAGTTAAGAAAATAGTTACGGCCTGTCCGCATTGCTTCAATACGCTTAAAAACGAATATCCAGAATTGGGTGGAAACTACGAAGTGATTCACCATTCGACATATTTACAGCAATTAATCAACGAAGGTCGTGTTAAATTGGAAGGTGGGGGCAGCTTCAAAGGACAAAAAATTACGTATCACGATTCTTGTTATTTGGGTCGTGCCAATGATATTTATGAAGCTCCACGCCAATTGTTGGAGAATTTAGATGCCGAACTCGTAGAAATGAAGCGTTGCAAAACTAACGGACTTTGCTGCGGTGCGGGCGGTGGACAAATGTTTAAAGAACCAGAAAAAGGAAATAAAGATGTAAACATTGAGCGAATAGAAGATGCACTCGCCACTGGAGCTAAAACTATTGCGGTGGCGTGTCCGTTCTGTATGGTGATGATGTCAGACGGCGTAAAAAATAAAGAGCGTGAGCATGACGTAAAAGTTTATGATTTATCTGAATTGTTGGAGCAAGCGATGTAAGACAAGGGCTATTTCTGACTTATTTTTGAGCAAGAATTTATAAGGGAACAAGTCGAAAACTTGTTCTACGAAAATTTTAATTGACTTTATTGGAGACTATTTTCATATAAATATTGTTTACAAACTAATTGTGGCAAACTTCGATAGTGTGCCACAAATTTTTAACCATATTTTTATGTACGTAGATTTCGATAAAATTCCGCAAGATGCCCGCATTTGGGTGTATCAAGCCAATCGTCAGTTGACTGCTGATGAGATAAATACGGTTGAGCATTATCTTAAACCAGCCGTTAATCAATGGGCTGCACATGGAGCGGCCTTATTGGCATCGGCTAAGGTTCTGCATAATCGTTTCGTGATTATCGCCCTCGACCAAAACATGAACGAAGCTAGCGGTTGCTCAATTGATGCTTCTACCCGTTGGTTTAAAGAACTCGGCGAAGCTCTAAATATTGATTTTTTCGACCGTTCACAAGCCTACCTTGATGGCAACGAAATAAAAACTTTCTCGGTTTTTCAATATAAAAAAGCAGTTGAAAGTGGTCTTATTTCTTCCGAAACTATTATCTTCAATAACATTACTTTATCAACTTTGGGTGATTTGAACAGCAAATGGCAAATGAAGGCCATTGAAGCACCGACTTTGAAAAGGTTTTTTGTTAATTCATTGACTTAATCTTACTTTGGACGATGTAGGAACATCATCCCACAAATATGGCTGAAACATTATATATTCCAGAAAATGCCTCTCGCAAAGATGTTTATGATAGTATTATTCCCCAAGTAGAGAGTCTTCTGAGCGGAGAAATAGACCAAACAGCAAACTTAGCTAATTTTTCTGCTGCTCTCAGAGAAGCTTTTAGCTTCTTTTGGGTTGGTTTTTATCTCAAAAAAGAAAACCAATTAGTATTAGGGCCATTTCAAGGGCCGATTGCTTGTACTCGTATCAATTTCGATAAAGGCGTTTGTGGCTATTGTTATCGCACGAAAGAAACCGTTATCGTTCCAAATGTTGAGGAGTTCCCTGGGCATATTGCTTGTAGTTCGGCATCAAAATCTGAAATCGTAGTACCAGTTTTTGATAAAAATGGCGATGTTGCAATGGTTCTGGATGTTGATAGCGATAAATTAGACGATTTTTCGGAAGTCGATAAAGAAGGTTTAGAAGCTTTGGTAAGAATATTAGAAAAAACTTTTATCGCTTAAAAATGAATACATTATTTCCAGTATTTCTGAAACTTGAAGAGTTAAATACGCTTGTGGTAGGTGGAGGAAATGTGGGGTTGGAAAAACTCGAAGCCATTTTCAGGAATTCGCCAAAAGCGACAGTTACCCTTGTTGCTCCCGAAATTCGTGAAGAAATTAAGGCTTTGGTTCCACACCACAATCTTACTTTAATTCAAGAAAAATACGATATTTCGCACCTTGAAGGAATGGATATTGTTACGGCAGGAACTGATAGTAAAGAAGTAAATCGACAAGTGCGAGACGATTGTAAAGCCAAGAAAATACTGGTAAATATAGCCGATACCCCTGATTTATGCGATTTTTATTTGAGTTCGGTGGTAGTGAAAGATGATTTGAAAATTGCCATTTCGACCAACGGAAAATCACCGACCTTTGCGAAGCGTTTTCGGGAGATTTTGGAAGAAATCATTCCTGAAAACTTGCAAGAAACATTGAATAATTTGCAGGCAATCAGAAATAAATTAAAAGGAGATTTTCAAAGTAAAGTGCAGAAGCTCAACGAGATTACGAAGGTAATGCAGGAGTAGTTCATATCTTTAGACTTACAACGCAAATATGCCACACCTTTTGTCTGTAATAATAAGGTGTGGCACATTTTTTAATGGGGTATTTATATTTAAGCTGCCACCAATTTATTCTTACGTTCGCCGATTTGCTGACGCCACATGGCATAATAAAGTCCTTTTTCTACCAAAAGTTCTTCGTGTTTGCCTACTTCAATGATTTTTCCCTGCTCCAAAACAAAGATTTTATCGGCGTGCATCACGGTGCTTAATCGGTGAGCAATCATAACCGTTATGTAGTCGCCTTGAGCGGTAACATCTTTTACGGTGTTGGTTATTTCTTCTTCGGTCAATGAATCTAAGGCCGAAGTAGCTTCATCAAAAACAAAAATCTTTGGATTTCTCAACAAAGCTCTTGCTATTGATAAACGCTGTTTTTCTCCTCCAGAAATCTTAATTCCACCTTCACCGATTACTGTATCAACGCCATTATCGGCTCTTGCCAAAAGATTCTGACATGAAGCTTTTTGCAATGCGTCCATGATTTCTTCGTCAGTCGCACGGGGTTGAGCAAAGAGTAGGTTTTCCTTGATTGTTCCCGAAAATAATTGTGTATCCTGCGTTACAAAGCCAATTTGCGAGCGTAACTCTTCGATATTGATTTCGTTTGAAGGCAAATTGTTATAAAGGACTGTCCCTTCCGATGGATTATAAAGCCCAACCAAGAGTTTTACCAGTGTAGTTTTTCCCGAACCCGATGGCCCTACAAATGCTACGGTTTGACCTTTTTTTACTTCAAAACTTACATCTTCTAAGGCTTTTCCTGCGGCAGTTAGGTGTTTGAAACTCACATCTTTAAAACGAAGATTTTCGACCATTCCAAGTTTAGTTGGGAACTCTGGTGTTACTTCAATTGGGTTATGGAGCAATTTCTCAAAGTTATTGAGCGATGCTTCGGCTTCACGGTAAGCAATAATTACATTGCCCATTTCTTGCATTGGTCCAAAGACAAAAAACGAACAAAATTGTAGTGTAAGTAGCTGACCAACTGTCATTTGGTCTTTGAAAATTAATAATAATAAGAGAAACAAAATTGCCTGACGTAAGAAGTTTACAAACGTTCCTTGAATAAAACCAATACTACGAATACTACGCACTTTCTTGAGTTCAAGTTGTAGAATTTTAAACGTATTGAGATTCAAACGCTTGATTTCTTGGTCGGTTAGTCCCAGACTTTTTATTAACTCAATATTTCTTAACGATTCAGTAGTTGTTCCTGCCAATGCAGTTGTTTCTTTCGTAATTGTTTGTTGAATCTTCTTAATTTTTCTACTCAAAACTCTCGTCAGAGCTGCTAAGGCTGCCGCTCCGCCTAAATACACAAAAAATAACCACGGACTAATGCCGAAATGAAAGATATATACATTCAACACAATGATACCAATCAATGATGTAAAACCGACATTTACAAAGAGCGTGATAAACTTTTCAGTATCGGTACGGACTTTCTGTAAAACTGAAAGTGTTTCGCCACTTCGTTGGTCTTCAAATTGTTGATAAGGAAGTTTGAGCGTATGTTTCAAGCCATCAGTAAAGATGGATGCTCCAAATTTCTGAATCACCATATTCATTACGTAATCTTGAAGCGTTTTAGCAATTCTACTCACCATTGCCACACCCACAACCGCACCAAGCATCAGCAAAACACCTGTAGTATAATCAGATTGAGTAAAAGTTTTTGCTTTTCCTGCATACTCATCTACGATTTTTCCGAAAATGAGAGGGTCAAGCAACGAAAAGGTTTGATTAATGGCAGCTAAAACCAAAGCCAGTACTACCTGCCAGCGGTAGCGGCCTAAGTATTGCAATAGTAATTTCATAAGGTAGAAGTAATAAAAGCGAAAAGTTCTGATTTGTACTAAACTTTAACAAAGCACAGGGGCAAATAATTCCGTAGAAGATTCAAAGGGGAAGCTATAAAATTAAAAAAGGTAAAACTTGAATGAATCAAATTTTACCTTTTAAGGTTGTTGACCTACCAGGATTCGAACCTAGAAAGACGGTACCAAAAACCGTAGTGTTACCATTACACCATAGGTCAGTCCTGAATTATGATGCAAAATTAATATTTTTGATTTTATAACGCAAGTATCAAACCAAAAATATTTTTATTTTTTTTATTGAGCTTGTGCAGCACGGCGTAATTCTTCCAAAATCACTTCCTTCATCAAGAGCTTACGCTTTTGAGTTTGGATATTCGATTGCGTGATTTTATCTAAATCTGGTCCTTGCGAAACACCCTCGTTGCTTTCAATCAAAATCTTCAATTCACCTCTTGCACGAATCACGATGTTTTCCATTTCACGGAATTTCGTCAAGACTTGTTGCTTTTCGCTCAAATAGTTATAATTAGGCAATTTTCGAGTAACCACTTTCATCAAGTAGCTTAATTCAAAAATCTTATCACAAGCTGCTCTGAAACGCTCTGCAACGTTACGTACTGCTAAGTGCGACGGAACTTTGATACCTTTCCAGTCGTTGAGCATTACTTTCGCACGCTCAGTTGCTGCAAAAATATCTTTCGATTCTGCCAAGCTTTCGGCTTCTTCCATCATTTTTTGTTGAGCTTCTACACGGGGGTCAACACGTACTTTGATTTGGATGCCTTTGGCTGCACAATATTTTTCGTAATATAATGTAGTGAGTTTCTTGAATCGACGGAACTCGTATTTCAATCGCTTTGGTGGAACATCGCCCACATTACGCCATTCTGATTGTAGGCGTTTTAACTCTGCGAAAGAAAGCTCCCAGTTTCCCATTCTGAACAACATTTCTGCACCACGAACAAGCTCCATGTATTTTTCCATACGCTCGCCAATGATACGATTTTGTTCTTCGTAGAAAGCCTTTCTGCGTTGATAGAAATCATCCAAAACTTCTTTGAAAGTTTGTTCGATTGATTCCTGATAAGGCTTGTCAACTGGGCCCGTTCTAATCCAGCGAGTTTTGATGTCTTGGAGTTGTTCCGCAACAATAGTCCAATCGACTTCTTCTTTGGCTTCTTTGGCTTCTTCAATAAGAGCTTCTTTGATAGCCAAATTATTTGCCTGATTGCCCACAATCAAACTACGCAGAAACTCCTCTTGCTCATCAAGAGTTTTAAGCAATGGAATAAAATCGCCAATGCCGTCGAAATTCAACAAGCGTTTGCGAAGTTGCGTGAGTTTTGTCAAGAAAGAACCCTTATTTTGGGCCTCGGTAATTTCAGATTCCAATTGATTAACCTTATTTACCGCAATTTGGTAACGGTTAATGAAATACTGAAAAGCCTCTTCTTCTGTGCGTTTAACTTCTCCGATTTGTCGGTCGGGCATATCTAAATACCCCTTCAAGAATACCTTACCGTCTTTTATGTAAGCATATTCGTTTTCTAATGTTACGCCGTTCATAATAAAAAAATCACATGGCTTGTGAGTCAGGGATGGTGGTTTGTTTGGGTAAAATTCGGAGTTTTTTTGTATAATACAAACAGCTTTACCGATATTTGCGTAAAAAATTTATTAAATGTAGTAAAAAATACACAACTCGACACCTTTTCAATATAAATTATCAGAAATTTAACAATAATTTTTTGTTTTAGACCTATTTTAAGCATAATCAATCATGAGCGAACAAATTATCTTTTCGATGGAGCGAGTGAGTAAAATCATTCCGCCAAATCGTCAAATCTTAAAAAATATTTACCTTTCGTTCTTCTACGGAGCCAAAATTGGAGTTTTGGGTTTGAATGGTTCGGGTAAATCTACCCTTCTCCGAGTGATTGCGGGCATCGACAAAAACATTAATGGCGATGTGGTTTTCTCACCAGGTTATACCGTGGGTATGCTTGAGCAAGAGCCAACGCTCGACCCAACTAAAACCGTGCGTCAGATTGTAGAGGAAGGTGTGCAGGAAATCGTAGATTTACTGAAAGAATTCGACGAAATCAATGAAGCATTCGGCGACCCTGATGCTGATTTTGATAAACTTTTGGCTCGCCAAGGCGAAGTACAGGAGAAACTCGACAATTTCGATGCGTGGGAATTAGATACTCGCTTGGAGCGTGCAATGGATGCTTTGCGTTGTCCGCCAGAAGATGCGTTGGTTGAAAATCTTTCGGGCGGAGAAAAGCGTCGTGTGGCTCTTTGCCGTCTGCTTTTGAAGCAACCTGATGTATTATTGCTCGATGAGCCTACTAACCACCTCGATGCTGAGTCGGTGCTTTGGTTGGAAGAGCATTTACGCCAATACAAAGGAACGGTTATCGCCGTTACGCACGACCGTTATTTCTTAGATAACGTGGCAGGTTGGATTTTAGAATTGGATAGGGGCGAAGGTATTCCGTGGAAAGGGAACTACTCTTCGTGGTTAGAACAAAAACAAAATCGTCTGGAGAAAGAAGAGAAATCTGAATCGAAACGTCAGAAGACTTTACAACGAGAATTGGAGTGGGTGAAAATGGCTCCGAAGGCACGTCAGGCAAAATCTAAGGCACGTTTGGCAGCTTATGACCGCATGGTAAGCGAAGACGTGAAAGAAAGAGAAGATAAACTTGAGCTATTCATTCCACCAGGGCCACGTTTGGGTAATAAAGTAATTGAAGCATCGGGCGTTAAAATGGGCTTTGGCGATAAATTATTGTACGAAGACCTCAATTTTAGCTTACCACAAAATGGTATTGTTGGAATCATTGGACCAAACGGTGCGGGTAAAACCACTTTGTTCAAGTTGATTACCGAGCAATTAAAACCATTGGCAGGTACGTTTGAAGTCGGCGAAACCGTGAAACTTTCTTACGTTGACCAAGAGCATAATCAACTCGACCCAAATAAATCGGTTTACGAATTAATTTCGGGAGGAAACGAATGGGTAATGCTCGGAAATAAGCAAGTAAACGCCCGTGGATACGTGAGCCGTTTTAACTTCCAAGGGTCTGACCAAGAGAAAAAAGTAGGTACACTCTCGGGTGGTGAGCGTAACCGTGTGCATTTGGCGATGATGCTCAAAGAAGGCGGTAACTTATTGCTTTTAGATGAGCCTACCAATGATTTGGACGTAAACACGCTTCGTGCTTTGGAAGAAGGTCTCGAAAACTTTGCGGGTTGTGCGGTGGTTATTTCCCACGACCGTTGGTTCTTGGATAGAATTGCTACGCATATTTTAGCTTTTGAAGGAGATTCACAAGTGTATTGGTTTGAAGGAAACTTTTCAGAATACGAAGAAAACCGCAAAAAACGCCTCGGAACTGATGTAACGCCGAAGCGTATCAAGTATAGAAAATTGCAGTAGAAATTAATGTCATCCCGAGAGTTAAAGCTTTCGGGATGTTTATTTTAAGGCTTTGATTAGTATTTTATTTTCTCGCCTCTCTGATAGCACTTTCAAAGTGCTGAGTAATTTCCTTTACGACATTTTCATTTTTTGTGGCAAGCGTAAATGATGTAGGGTTATCTTTTTCATCATCTTTTACATTAAACGAGCCACCGATAGTATTATCTTTCCCGAAGCCCAAATCTACTTTTATGCGGTCGGCAGGTACATCCAAAACCAATTCATAATTCCCATCTTTTTCTTTTTTGTAGCTTACTTTTCGTACATCTTTCAGTGACCAACTTATATTAAAACCCATCGAAAAATCTTTGTCTTTTGCATTGAGATTCATCAACATTTTATTTCCTACAAACGAAAAAACGGGCTTAGCTTTATTTCCGTTGATGTTCAATTGTTTGTTCTCGTCGTCAATGACGAGTTTGTTCAGGTGAGTAGTGAGCCAATCGGTGTGAGATTTTAAGGTGGTTTGAGCAAATACAGGTAATAGACCAAGTACGAAACTTAGTGTCAAAAGGTGCTTTTTCATTGTTTTTCTAATTTTGTTTGATTGGTAGATGCAAAAAATGATAAGGTGGTTGCGTAGCTTTAAACAAGAACCTTTACTTTTGATAAAAAAACAGAAATTACACTTTATGAAGAAAACATTCCTAACCCTTTTCTCCTTTTTAAGCCTTTCGGCATTTGCTCAGAATATCGTTTCTGAACAAGTATTAAAACACCTTGAAACCATTGACACTAATAGAATTAAAGCCCATGTAGCGTATCTTTCAGATGATAAACTTAAAGGGCGTTTACCTGGCAAAGAGGGCTATCAGATGGCAGTTGATTATGTGGCTAAGCAATACAAAGATATGGGCCTAAAACCCGCTGGCGAGAATGGAACATACACACAAAAAGTTGTTTTGCGTAAAACAAAGCTCGTGAAAGAAACCGCCAAGTTTACGCTTACTCTTCCCAATGGTGAGAAACGAGAATTAACTCTTGGTAATGATTTGTCAATTTACCCACACCCCGAGCGAAAATCAGTTGACTTCAATGCTCCGTTGGTATTTGTGGGTTCGGGTTTTGATACGCCACAAATCAACATAAATGACTACAAAGGGTTGAACGTAAAAGGTAAGATTGTAGTTGTTTTACGTCGGATTCCAGACAATTTACCTACGAATGTAAAACTACACTTAGGGTATCCAGCAACTTTACAAGAGTTTGCGGCTAAAAATGGTGCTATCGGTGTGCTGGTTTGTAATTACACCAGCAGCATGGTGCAATTTAAAGCTGGTGCTAATAATATGGTGGCTAATGGCGTTTCCGCATCTGTGACGGCTACTGGTAAACGAACAAGTTCAGCATCGGTTTTAGGGGGTAAAATTATAGTTGCGGGTGGAATTTCTGTTCCTGCTTTACAAGACCTTATGCGAGCTGAAAATAATATGCTTGATAGCACTTGGCAACAGCTCGAAAAGGGCAAATATGTGAGTAAGGCTCTCAAAAGTACCATTAGCGGACACTACGAAAGTACTTTTCAAGATGTAGTTAGTTATAATGTCATTGGAAAAGTAGAAGGGTCAGACCCAAAACTTAAAAAAGAATTTGTGATTCATTCAGGACATCTCGACCACCTTGGTGTTGGGAAACCTATCAATGGTGATTCGATTTACAATGGAGCTCACGATAACGCTTCGGGAGTTGCTTGTGCTTTAGAAATTGCCCGTATGTATGGCTCTTTACCTCAGAAACCTAAGCGTTCAATCTTATTTGTGTTGGTAACTGCCGAAGAAATGGGACTTTTAGGCTCTGGTTATTTTAATGCTTTCCCGACTGTTAAGAAGACACAAATTGTGGCCGATATTAATACCGATATGCCTACGTTGCTTGCTCCGTTAGAATCTGTTGCTCCACTGGGTGCTGAGCATAGTAGCTTGCAAAAAGTAGTAGAAACCGCTGCCAGCATTGCCAAACTCGAAGTAGAGCCTGACCCTGACCCGAGTGAAGGACGTTTTGTGCGTAGTGACCAGTATAATTTCGTAAAAGCGGGTATTCCTGCCTTACACATTAAGTATGGGTATAGATTTAGTAATCCGAGCTTAAATCTGGCTGAAAAAGTAAAGAAATGGCGTGAAGCTCATTATCACAAGCCATCGGATGAAATTACTAATGGTTTTGTATGGGCAGCAGGTAAAACTTACGCTCGAGTAAACTTCTTGGTTAGCTATTTAGTGGCACAAACTCCAGCAAAACCAACTTGGAACAAAGGAGATTTTTTTGAAGTAAGGAGATAAGATTAGTCCACAGTCAATAGGCAGCAGTTCACAGGTTGGACTGCTGATTTTTAATAAACAACTTAATTATTAGTTTCTTATGGCTCATCACTGTTATCTAAATGGAGTTATTGCTCCTGTCGAAAACACAAATATTCATATTACAGACTTGGGGCTTTTACGTGGCTATGGCTTGTTTGATTATTTTCGTACTTATAATGGTCGTCCGTTTCAGTGGGACTGGTACTGGGAGCGTTTTGAACGTTCGGCAAGGTTGATGTATTTGCCTAATCCTATCTCGAAAGATGAGGCTTACACAACCGTAATGGATTTAATCAAAAAAAGCGGTTTAGAAGACTGTGGAATCCGTTTTGTGCTCACAGGTGGATACTCGCCCGACAGTATGAAAATGATGCAGCCAAACCTGCTTATCATCAGTGAAGATATTCATCCAGTAAAGCCACAAGAATACGAAACTGGGATAAAGGTTATATCGCACGAATACGTACGTGATTACCCCGAAATCAAAAGTACCGATTACAAGCATTTGATGATTCTACAAACCAATATTAAAGCAGCAGAGGCAACTGATGTATTATTTCATAAAGATGGATATATTAGTGAACTAAGCCGCAGCAATGTATTTATAGTAAAAGATAATGTAATTATTACGCCTGATACGCAAATTTTGAAAGGAATCACTCGACGCTATGTTTTGGAACTGGCTAAAGAAAATTTTAAGGTTGAGGAGCGAAGCGTGACTTTACAAGAACTTCTCGAAGCTGACGAGGTTTTTACAACCAGTACAACCAAGAAAGTTTTGCCTATCACGAAAATAGACGAGCTAACTATTGGGGCAGGAAAAGAAAGAAGTGTAGCTAAGTTTTTACTAAATCAGATAAATGAAAAACTAAAAACATGGTAAAACCTTGCTTTTTAGGCAATAAAAAAACCTTGTTCGGATGAACAAGGTTTTTTTATGTAACTTAAGAAAAATTATTTCTTAGTTGAATCTACAGCAGCAGCAGCTGAATCTACAGTTGCAGAAGCTGAATCAGCAACAGCTGTTACAGTTGAATCTACAGCAGCTACAGTTGAGTCAGCAGCAGTTTCAGATTTAGAAGTACAAGCAGCTAAAGAAGCTACACATGCTACGAATAAGATTGCGATTACTTTTTTCATTGTCTTTGTTTGCGGTGTTTTAAGGTTTAATTTCAAACGCATTACAAACTTAAGACTATTTTAAGATATGATGCAAATTTTTCTTAAAAAATATTTAAAATTTTCTTAAATTCTTTTTAAGGAAATAGGTTTTCTTGTTTTTGTCCAATTTTAGCGAGCTGAGCGGGCTTTAATTTTATCGTAAACACCTGTACTTCTGAAAGTTAAAAATTTATGTCCATAAAAATTTGCAAAAAAGCTGAAGCCCATTCCTACGATGTGTGAACCCTTCTCTCTTAGGAAAAGAGATAAATCACCAAAAAAAGGGTTCGCAATATAATCAAGTGTCAGAGAAGAAATACCAACTTGTATGCCTAACGCAACTGCGGCTATTATTAAATATTTAATTGACTCTCGCTTTGAATTTCCTGATTCCTTCGCTGAGAATGCAAATACTTTTGCAGGAATAAAGCTAACGATGGTAGCTGTTAAGTATCCTGCAAAAACACTTAGATTGAATGCTGGTTTATCTGGATACCCTAAATTAAGAAATAAAGATTTATAGGGAATTTGTGTCACAAAGTTAGTTCCTGCCCCCAAAACGGCGGTAAGAAAGAATGATACAAATGACCTGAATTCTTTATTTTTTATTTTATTAAATAATTTCACAGATAGATTTAGTCCAGTAAAGTTTAAAACATGCTCTATATTCTGACGATTTGCAGGTTAGCAAGTCAATTAGAGCAATTCACGTACCAAGTCAGGGAACAGACCAAGTAAAATTGAGCCAAGCGTAGTAAACCCAAGAATTATTTTATAAAATGAACTTAATTGGATATTTTCCCCTTCTCCCTCCTTCATATATGCAGCGATAATTGGCTTAAAATAATAATAAATACCAACCGCCGACATCATAATTGCAAGCACAAGCACCCAAATGTGTCCACGAGAAGCGGCATCTGCAAATACATAGAATTTACCCCAAAAACCAGCTGTTAGTGGAATACCAGCCAACGATAACATTGAGATTGCCAAAACAGCTGCTAAGAAAGGACTTTTCTTTGACAAACCATTCAAAACTGCAATGTTTTCATTCGGACGACCATCAACTAAACGGTCTTTCGATACGACCATCAATACACCAAAGGCACTAATCGTTGCTAAAGCATAAGCGAATGAATAGAATACGATAGAATCACCTGATTTATTGTTTAAACCTACAACTGATAACAACATATATCCTGCATGAGAGATGCTCGAAAAGGCCAACATACGTTTAAAGCTATTCTGAGAAACTGCCGTAATGTTACTGATAAATAAGCTAAGGATAGCCATCGTCACGACCATTACCCACCAGAAATTATACATTGGTGAGAATGATACTTCAAGAATGCGGTAAATAGCTGCAAAACCAGCAGTTTTTACAACGGTTGACATGAATGTCGTGAATATGGTTGGAGCTCCTTCATATACGTCTGGTGTCCAGAAGTGGAAAGGGGCTGCCGAAACTTTGAATAATAAACCAATTAATAGAAATGTAACACCAACGTATAAAAATACTGGGCGAACATCGGTCACTGGTTGTAATAATAAAATACGGGCATCCGAAATATTGAAAGTATAGTTAGCACCATAGAGCATAGCCATACCAAAAAGCATAATACCTGTGGCAAACGACCCCATTAAGAAATACTTCAAAGCGGCTTCATTTCCTCTCAAATTACGTTTATCACTTCCTGTAAGAATATACATCGACACAGAAAGAATTTCAACTCCCACAAATAACATGATGAGGTTTTGGAAATTGGTCATCATGATTGCACCTACCAACGAAAACTGCAAAATTGCAAAATATTCGGCTGGTTGGGCATGTTCTTCATCAAGGAAGCCTTTCGATAAGGCCATCACCAAAAATGCTGAAAGCAAAATGATTGAGCTAAATACCACAGAAAGATTACTGGCTTCGAGCATATCGTAGAAATATAATCCTGGGGCATTCCAATCAATGAAGTTTGAGAGAAAGGCAATCGCCACGAAAAGTAAAGAAGCTGGTAAAAGTATTTTCTTTGATTTTAGGAAGCCTAAAAACAAGGTAACGAGTCCAGTAACAGAGAGTACGAGTATTGGATACATATTTTATTTGATAAACCCCCAGCCCCTTGAGGGGAGGAATTGAGTTTTATAATATTTCTATTTTTTGATAAAAATTCAATGTCTTCAGAACATTGAAAAACTATCGACCGAAATTACTTCATTAGCTGTAAAATACTATTTACAGCAGGCTCAGTGATTTTTAAGAAAACATTCGGGAAAAGACCCATAACTAAAACTACTGCTGCAATTGGCAATAAAACGGCTATTTCGCTGCCACTTACATCTTTGAATTTCGCTGTGACGTCATTGCTTTCGCCAACCATTGAGCGTTGCATCAAGCGAAGCATATAAACTGCTCCCAAAATGATTGTAAGACCCGCAAAACCACCTAACCACGCATTTTTATCATAAACGCCTTTGAGCAATAAAAATTCACCAACAAAACCATTGGTTAGTGGTAGAGCAACGCTTCCAAGCATAATAATCATGAAGTAAATGCTCAAAGCAGGTGTTTTTTGAGTGATACCTCCTAAAGTCGTCAAATCACGAGTTCCTGTACGGTCATAAATGATTTTTACGATAAAGAATAAACCAACTGCATTTACACCGTGAGCAACCATTTGAAGCAATGCTCCTTGAATACCGTTGATATTGCCTGATAAAACACCCGCTGCCATCAAACCCATGTGAGCGAAAGATGAATAAGCAATAAGGCGTTTGATATTATTTTGCTGAATAGCAATGATTGAACCGTAGATTAGACCAATGATTGAAAGTACCATTCCGAACTGGCCCCAATTTGCTACGCCTACTGGTGCTAAAGGAAGCATGATACGAATCAGACCGTAAACCCCCATTTTAGAAAGTAAACCCGAGAGCAACATTGTTGCTGGCGTTGGTGATTCCGAATAAGCATCTGGCTGCCAAGTATGGAATGGAAGCACTGGCATTTTGATAGCAAATGCAATGAAGAATGCCCAGAATAAAAGATTTTGAGCGTTTGGTGAAAGTAATTTAGCCGTTACAGCCAATTGGTCGATTTCGGCACTTGCTCCTTTCATATACAAGTAAACAAGAGCAACCAACATAAACAAACTTCCGAAGATAGTATAAACAAACATCTTGAAAGTGATACGTGGTGCGTCTTTTCCTCCCCAAATAGCGGCAATGAAATAAACAGGAATCAAGGCGGCCTCGTAGAAGAAATAGAACAAGAAAATATCACGAGCCATAAATACACCCATCAAAGCGGTTTCGGCTAAGAGGATAAGTGCGTAAAACGAAGCATGATTTTTATACGTATGCTTAAATGTTGAAGTAATGATAAGCGGTACTAAGAATGCTGTAAGCAATACCAATAAAAGACTGATACCATCAATCGACACGTGGAAATTGATGTTTAGGTCTTTCATCCAACTGTATTTTACTCCGATAGTTGTTTGAGTACTGAAAGTCGTAAAAGCATAAATAGCAACGGCAAGTGTAGCCAGAGATGCTACAAGAGCGGTGTTTTTTGATGAACCTACGCTACTTCCTTTCAATAAGAGTAGTACAAGACTACCAATGAGGGGTATAAGTATGAGTGTTAGTGCCAACATTCGAAATTAATTTTATTATTATTACTTATCCGTAATTTTTATGAATATCAATAGGCCTGAATTCGACCTAAGTTTTATTTTTTTCCAACAAAAGCCAAGATGGTTTCCAAAACTTGGTAGCCGAGGTTCATTCCTAAGATTATGGCAATACCGATAACCATGGCAAATAAATAGAATCCTGTTCCACCCGCTTGTAATTTACGAGCAACTCCACTGAAAGTATTTACAAAGCCACCAACGCCATTTACAGCACCATCGAAGCCTTTTGGCTCGATAATGTTAGCAAATACATTCGATAAGCGTTTTATTGGGTTTACGAAAATTCCCCAATAAGCCTCGTCAATATAGTATTTGTTGTAAATAGTTTTCTGTAAGCCAGTAATTTCTGAATCTTCGGCAGGAACATTTTTGCTTCCACCAAATTTAGAATAAGCATAAACAATAGAAACAACTGCTGCTGCAACCGAAATTCCCATCAACATCCACTCAGTTGAGTGGTCGATTGGCGTACCGCCAAACTCAGGATTTACAGCTTTCGAGCCTTCATACAATGGACTCATAAACTCAGCAAGTGCATGAGGGAAGTGGAAGATTTCGGGCATTCCCATAAAACCACCCACGATTGATAACACTGCAAGCACCATTAAAGGAAGCGTCATACTGAATGGTGATTCGTGTAAGTGATGCTCTTGCTCGTGTGTACCTCTAAAGCTTCCTGTGAAAGTCAAGAAATACAAACGGAACATATAGAAAG
>JAIYBU010000222.1 GCA_027488335.1 Cytophagaceae bacterium | reverse complement strand
TTGCATATCAATCAGCGTATCAAATGACCCCGACGAGCCAATCAAAACCTTTGGAGCGTATTGGTGGCAAGCATTGGCCAAAGGCAAAAGTTTTTCACGGAAGAAATCATCCATCATTTGCACCGAACGCATCGAAATTGGGTCAGATTTCATAAATTTATCCATCAATCGCTGTCCACCAATCTCGAAACTTTGCTTCCAAAATATTTTTTCGTCATTACAAATAATAAACTCTACACTTCCACCACCAATATCCATTATCATCGAAGTTTCAGGAATGCTCATGGCTTGTTTTACACCCAAACAAATTAATTCAGCTTCTTCATCGCCCGAAATAACCTGAATTTTTATCCCCGTTTCTTCGGCTACTCGTTGTATAAACTCCTCTTTATTTCCAGCACTTCGAATTGCACTTGTACCAGTGGCAAAAACTCGGTCTAACGAAACCCCTTGTTTATCAATATTTTCTCGAAAGCCCTTCAAAACCGTCAATGCTCGTTGAATCCCTTCTTCCGAAATCACACCTTGACTAATGCCTCCCATGCCAATTTTAGCAGGAATCGAGGCTTTATAAAGTGTTTCCGTACCTTCAACTATCAGTAAATGAAATGTATTTGTGCCTAAATCAATGATGGCTGTTCGCATAACCCTCAGTCCCTAAAGGGAAGTTTATGTTTTAAATTTTTACAAATGTAGTGCTAAACCTCTTAGATTGAGAAAAATATTGGATGTTTTAACTTTAAAAACTTGAAAATCAGAAAATTAATCTCTACTTTTGCACTCCCAAACAAAAGGAGGTGTATTTATATGTTAGTAATCAACGTAAAAGAAAACGAATCTATTGATAAAGCTTTGAAACGTTTCAAGAAGAAATTTGAGAAAACGGGTGTATTGCGTCAACTACGCAAGCGTCAGGCGTTTGAAAAACCATCAGTAGCTCGTCGTAACGAAATTATTCACGCTACTTATGTGGGTAAATTGAGAAGCAACGAAGAAATGTAATATTATTGAGCAATTCAATTTGTTTCAAACAAGTATTGCAATCTAATATATTTAAACCATATTAGCAGGTAAATTTTATTGATGCTCAATTCTAAAAATTGATAATTAATAATTGACAACTGATAATATGGTTTCTTATTTTCTGCAACACATCAAATATGAAAAACGCCTCAGCCATCATACCGTTATGGCTTATGAAGGAGATTTGAAGCAATTTTCGACATTTCTACTATTTCAATACGCATCTAAAGAACCTGAAAAAGCTGATTTTCAGATGGTTCGCTCTTGGATTGTGGCTTTGGTTGACGAAAAAATCGAAAATCGTAGCATCAATCGAAAAATTGCTACACTCCGCACTTTCTACAATTTTTTGCTTCGCCATAAAATTATTTCTACCGACCCAATGCTGAAAATAAAAGCATTGAAAACCGATAAAACGCTCCCTAAATACGTAGAAGAAAAACCCATGGAGAATTTGCTCGATGGTATGGATTTTTCGGATGATTTTTCGGGGTTACGAGATAAACTCGTGCTTGAACTACTCTACGGAACGGGTATGCGTTTGGCCGAATTGATTGGTTTGAAAATTACAGACCTTAATTTGTATAATAATACGCTTACGGTATTGGGGAAAAGAAATAAGCATCGGATTATTCCCATTAATAAGTCGTTGGTCGAAGCGATAAAGCATTACCTAACCCTCCGAACCGACCTTGTAGATGATACCTCAAATAGTTATTTGATTTTGACCGATAGTGGCACACAAGCCTACCCGATGTTTATTCAACGTTTGGTGAAGAAATATTTATCGTTAGTCACCTCGCTCGAACAACGCAGCCCGCACGTTTTACGACATACCTTTGCTACACATTTGCTTAATCGTGGAGCAGATTTGAATGCAATCAAAGATTTATTGGGGCATACAAGCCTTGCCGCTACGCAGGTTTATACCCATAATTCGATTGAAAAATTGAAGAAAGTATTTAAACAAGCTCATCCGAAGGCTTAAATGTAACACAAGTTTCAAACTTGTGTTATGCTTTTGTGTTAAAATTTGGTTTTGCCCAAAAAGCTGCTATTTTTGAGTATTAAATATTACAAAATGAGTGCTGCAGAGAAAATACAGAAAAAATATATTTCGGTAGAAGAATATTTTGAAATGGAAAAACATAGTGAAGTTCGCCATGAATACTATGATGGCGAGGTTTTCGCTATGGCTGGAACTTCTATAAATCACAATAGAATAGTACAAAACCTTTCTGGTATTTTACGCCCTATATTTCGTCCGAGGGGATGTGATGTTTTACTTGAAAGTGTTAAATTAGAAGTAATTAAGCACTTTTATTATCCTTATCCAGATTTGATGCTCACTTGTGATGCCGAGGATATGAATGCCGAATATATCATCAAAAAACCAACGCTGATTATTGAAGTTTTATCAAAATCATCAGTTTTGAATGATAGAGTGGCTAAGTTAAGACGCTATAAAAATATTCCATCACTTCAATATTACTTAATAGTTTCGCAGTACGAGTTTTTAGTAGAATCATACAGTAGGGTTGATAATTCTTCTTCGTGGTTGTATGATGTTTATGAAGATAGCAGAGACATCGTTAATTTTTCTAAATTAGACTTTAAGCTTTCTCTTTCAGATATTTATGAAGGAATAAAAATGCGAGAAGAAGACAAGGAAAAAGATGAAGACTATATGTTGAAAGATGTTTAAGGAAGGCTTCGCTTTTAGGGGATTCCCAATCCGAAGCCTTCCTTAAAACTATTTCACCAACTCCCAACTCAAAGCAGTTCCTGCTTCAATAGCTTGAGTAGCGGTTTTGCCCAAAATCTCATCATAATATCTTGTATGTAAGCCATTTGATGGGCGAATCGAACGTACATTTTTTTCGCTAAAAACATCACCTGCTTTCATCGGCTCGACTACATAGAGTGAACGTTTATATTGCAAACTTTTTTGTTCTTTTTCTGACAAGATATAATTTACCTTTCCCATTGCCAAAAAGGCTCTTTCTGATTCAATAACTAAGTTTTTGAGTTCTTCGGGTTCAAGCGAAAAGGTTGAATCTACACCACCATCAGCACGGCGAAGTGTAAAATGTTTTTCTAAAACCCTCGCACCAAGAGCCACCGCTGCCACTGCTGCCCCAATTCCCATCGTATGGTCAGAAAGCCCGATTTGGCAATCAAAAAGGGCTTTCAGGTGCGGAATCGTGAGTAAATTAGTGCTTTCGGGGGTAGCAGGATAGGTGCTGGTACATTTAAGTAATACTAAATCTTTACAGCCGTATTTACGCAAAACTCCCACTGATTCTTGAATATCAGCAATGCTCGCCACGCCCGTACTCATGATTACGGGTTTGCCTGTTTGAGCCACTTTTTTGAGCAAAATATGGTCGGTATTTTCAAATGACGCAATTTTATAGCATGGTACATCTAAACTTTCCAGAAAATCAACGGCCGTTGTATCAAACGGACTACTGAACGCCAACATTCCGTGGGCTTTGGCTCTATCAAAGATTGGCTTGTGCCATTCCCACGGCGTATAGGCCATTTGGTAGAGTTTGTGCAGGTTTTGGTTTTTCCAAAGGGAGTTTTGGTCTTTTATCACAAACTCGTCAGATGTGCCATTAAAAGTAATCGTATCGGCCGTATAAGTCTGCAATTTTAGAGCATGAGCACCTGCTTCGGCGGCAGCATCGACAATTTCAAATGCACGCTCAAGCGATTGATTATGATTGCCCGACATTTCTGCAATTACAAATGGCTTGTGGTCAGGACTGATGATTGTATCTTGAATTTTAAACATATTTCTTTTCCAAAAGATAGCTTGCTTCGTTACTGATAATTAACTCATTAATTGTCTCAAAACCTGCTTTTCTGAACGAATTTAAGGATGCTAAGTTAGTTTTTTTGATGTATGCGTGGATGTTTTTTGCTTGAAACTCAGTGAAGAAAACTTCACAGGCAGTTGTGAGCATCGGAACGGCCAAGCCTAATCCTCGAAAGTTTTTATCTATCGAAATTCCGATGATGTTTTCCTCCGTTTTCTGCTCGATTCTGACTTGACCAACTGGAATATTTTCTTCGTTTTCAAAAACTAAAAGTAAGGCTTTTTTATCTTTAACTTTTCTCGAAAACCATTCTGTATGTTCTTGGTAATCAACTTCTTGTGTGTTGAATGAGTTGCTACGGGTGGCAGGGTCATTTGCCCATTCAAAATATAAATCGAGGTCTGATATTTTAGCTTTTCGGTGATGAATCTGCATATGTAGTATGAATCAAAACGTCGATAAATTTTCCTTCAAAACAACAATGTTCTTTTAATCGAGCTTCTTCAACGAAGCCATTCTTTAACAACATTGTGTACAAGTGCGGACGTAAATCAAAAGCATACGTAAATATTTTATGAAAACTGATTTCTTCAAACGCCACTTTCTTTATCAAGGATAAATAATTGCTCCAATGAAGTTCAAAAAAATCTTTTTCGAGAGCCGTATCCATGATAAATGAAATTTCGGCGTTTTGGTCAATCCAATTGATATGTACCAAGCCACCGTAGCCAATGCACTCTCCGTTTTTTAAGAACGAAAAAAGCAACTGACTTGGTTTCTCTTGTTCAAAAAGTTTTGAGACTACATTATCGAAGTAATTTTTTTGGTCGGCTTCGGTGAGTGGTTTTGCTTGGCGAAGGTGATAAATTTGTTCATTTCGCCATTGCATTATCGAAAACTGGTCTTCATCTCGAAGCGGTATCAATGCAAATTCGTTATGCTCGAAACGTTGATTTTTTAAACATTTGTAGTGTCTCATATCTTCGATTGTATTCGATATTTAAACTCTGCCACCGCCCAATCTTCTTCGTTGTCAATATCATGAGCGTCCATTTCTGAAATAACAATTCCGCTGGTGTTTTCGGTTAAAATACTGCGATTTTTTAATAATTTTTCGGTCTGGAAGAAGTAAAACTGCCCTGCATCGTGATAAAGTGGCGTAAGGTCTTGTGAACGCACTTGAGCATTTTCGGGGTTTTGCCAACGAAGTTTGTTTTCTTGAAAAATGACTCCTCTTTGTGGAGGAAACGAAAATTTCTGAACAGGATATACTGAATCGAGCTTTTGAGATTGAAGCAAGTCAAAGGCTTTTTGTAGCGTTTCGGCCGAAACGAATGGGGCGGTTGGGTAAATGCAGCAGCCAATTTCAAAGGCCTTTCCGAGTTTTTTATATGCCTCTAAAACTTCTACTAATACATCAACGGTTGTGGCAAAATCATTGGCATTTTCGGTGCTTCGAGCAAACGGGACGTTCGCTCCACAACTTCTTGCAATTTCCGCAATTTCCGCATCATCGGTCGATACCATTACTTCGTCGAATAGTTGGCTTTTAAGTGCAGCTTCAATCGAATAGGCAATGATAGGTTTTCCGAGAAAATTTTTGATGTTTTTTCTCGGAATTCGTTTGCTTCCGCCTCGGGCGGGTATGATGGCGATATTTGATGTTGAATGATTAATGCTTGATATTAAGCTATTTTTTCCAATAAACTCATACAATCGGCATTGCCCGATTCGGCTTGGTTGACGTATGGGTAAATTTCTTTTTTTACTAAACGAAGATTCGAGAAACGGTCAAGGAAGAGCTGAGCGTAGTCGGCTTTCCAAAGGTAGTCGCTATTGCCTCGGTAATTGATGCTGGTTGTTTCGGGAGCGTAATATTCCCAACATGAAATATAACGTTTCGAGCAACGCACCATTTCGTCCATAATTTTTGGTAAATTATCGGGCGAAATATGAATCAAAACGCCATTGGTGCAAACTAAATCAAAATAATTATCTTTAAATGGAATATCAAATCCAGAGCCTTGAATAATATTGATGTTTTCGGTAAATTCTTTGGCTTTTTGTGCAGCATAATGCTGCAATTCAATGCCATAGATATTCTTAAAACCCGAACGTTGGAAACCCACCAATTGCATGCCTGTATTACAACCAACTTCTAAGATTTTGGCATCTTTATCTAAATTAGCGTAGAAATTTTCATTCATTGCAATTTTAGTAATTCCCCAATTTTCGAGATAAAATTTATCCCATTCTTCGGGGTTTCTCGAATTTCTATCGGTGTAATCTTTGCCAAATTCACCACTCCAAAATTGTTCTTGTTTCGTTTGCATTCTCTGAAAAGAATTATCTATAATAGGTTTATTTTATGCCGAAAGGCTTTCTAATTCGGTTTTTTGGCGTAAATGGTGGCGGTAGTGCATTTCGTGCAAGTAGTACCATTCTTTGGCATCAAGCCAACCCATGGCTACTTGCAGGGCTTTGTAAGAGCCATCATCGTTACTGACTGCTTCGATTAAATTTTGAGAATCAGACAAAATTTTTTTCAAAATACTTTTGTACTCTTCTCTTGTTTTAGCAACTGGCTCAGGCCCACGAATAGCATCAGGAATTTTGAGTTTTACGGGGGGAAACCCGCCGTATTTGAATTGTTGTTCACCAAAATGAGTTTTATCGCCACCGAATTGTCCCTTTCGTTTTTCGAGACAACGCATGCAGTTTGCCAGGAAAAAGAATTGTGACGAAACCGTCAGATGCTCATACATTTGCCCAAGCGACCACGTTTCTTCATCTTTTTTGAAGAAAAATTGTTCGTCAGAATAATTATCAAGACTGCTAAAATACTGATTAACAACAGTTTCGAGATTTGGATAAACTTCGGTCGGAGACATTTTAGTGAACAATTATTAGTGCTTACTTGTACATTTTTTCGTAATACTTCGTGTAATCGCCGCTGGTTACGTTAGCTAACCACTGTTTATTGGCCAAATACCAGTCAACAGTTTGTGTAAGTCCTTCTTCAAATTGCAAAGATGGTTCCCAACCGAGCTCTTTCATGAGTTTATTAGCATCGATAGCATAACGTAGGTCATGTCCCGCACGGTCAGTTACGTAGGTGATGAGTTTTGCAGAAGTTCCTTCTGGACGGCCTAATTTTTCGTCCATGATTTTGCACAAAAGATGCACTAAATCAATGTTTTTCCATTCGTTAAAACCACCAATATTGTAGGTTTCGCCATTTCCACCGTTATGATAGATTACATCAATGGCACGAGCGTGGTCTTTCACAAAAAGCCAGTCACGCACGTTTTCGCCTTTGCCATAAACTGGAAGCGGACGATTGTGCATGATATTGTTAATCATCAAAGGAATCAATTTTTCGGGGAAATGATTCGGTCCGTAATTATTTGAGCAGTTGGAGATAACCACTGGTAATTTATAGGTATTGTGATAGGCTCTTACGAAGTGGTCAGAAGAAGCCTTTGATGCCGAATACGGCGAACGTGGGTCGTAACTGGTTGTTTCTAAGAAAAATTCTTCTGGATTATGTAATTCTCCGTAAACTTCATCGGTCGAAACATGATAGAAACGTTTGCCTGAAAAATCGTTTTTCCAAGCGTTTTTGGCGGCATTTAATAAATTTACCGTTCCGATAACGTTAGTCATCACAAACTCCATTGGGTTGGTGATTGACCTATCCACGTGCGATTCGGCGGCTAAGTGAATAACGCCACTGAAATTATATTTTTTAAATAAACTATCAATATAAACGGCATCAGTAATATCGCCATGCTCGAAGGCATAATTTGGTGACTTTTCGATGTCGGTCAGGTTTTCGAGGTTTCCTGCATACGTGAGTTTATCAAGGTTAACTATTTGATAGTTAGGGTATTTCGTAACAAAAAGTCTGACTACATGAGAGCCAATAAAGCCTGCACCGCCTGTTATAAGTAGTGTACCCCCAACCCCTAAAGGGGTGTTTAAATTTGAGCTCATAATAATATTTGATTAATTACTTCTTCATCAATTTCTTTTCCCAACGCCACGCATCTTTTAGGCTTTCAGCGAGTGTTTTTTGCACTTTCCAGCCCATTAGTTTTTCTGCTTTTTCTACACTTCCGTAAATTTTCTCTACGTCACCTGCACGGCGTGGTCCGATTTCGTAGTTGAGTTTAAGTTTATTTACTTTCTCAAATGTCTTAATGATTTCGAGAACCGTATTGCCTTTTCCTGTGCCTACGTTAAACACATCGTAGTAGTTATTGTTCTGTTTATCAAGTAATTCGAGTGCCGAAACGTGGGCTTTTGCTAAATCTACTACGTGAATAAAATCTCGGATGTTAGTGCCATCGGGTGTATTATAATCACTGCCAAAAACTGTTAGTTTCGGTCTGATTCCTGCGGCAGTTTGTGTAATAAATGGCACTAAATTACTCGGCACGCCATTAGGGAGTTCGCCAATATGTGCTGATGGATGAGCTCCAATTGGATTGAAATAGCGAAGTGCGATAATTTTAAGCGGATTCCCTGCGGTGATTGTGTCACGCAAGATGTCTTCACACATGGTTTTTGTATTTCCATAAGGAGAGGTAGCTGGTTGGCGAGGCGTTGCTTCGGTAACAGGAATTTGGTCAGGTTGACCATAAACTGTACATGAAGAAGAGAAAACTAAATTTTTTATGTCTAATTTAACCATTACTTTCAAAACATTGAGTGTAGAACCAATGTTATTTTCGTAATATTTAAGTGGGTTTTCGACCGATTCTCCAACGGCTTTATAGGCCGCAAAATGAATAATTCCTTCAATATTTTCTTTTTTACAGATTTGCTCTAAAACCTTGATATCATTACAGTCTTTTTCGTAGCATTTGACTGTTTTTTTAATGATTTTTTTGATGCCTTTTAAAGCAGACTTGTCTGAATTATTAAAATTATCAATGATAATTGGTTCGTGTCCAGCATTGATTAATTCAACAACTGTATGTGAACCAATGAAGCCTGCACCGCCCGTAACTAAAATTTTCATAAAAAAATGTTTGTTTTTTTTACAAAAGTATGAATTTAGCACTTGAATTGGAAACGCTTGGCACAAATATGTATAACGTTGATAGGTTTAGTAGTATAAAGTATTGATAGTAAGTGTTTTATGTAAATTCTCGAACCTTTGAATACTTTTGGTAAGTAGTTTTACGAGATGATTGTGTGCAGAAAAAATGAACTTTAATAAGACATCAACAAATATATGAACGAATCTGAAATAAAAGCCTTAGTTACATTGCTTGATGATGATGACCATGAAGTGGTGCAGCACGTTGAAACCCGATTGCGTACGCTTGGAGGTTCAATAATTCCGCTTTTAGAAGACCATTGGCAAGGAAATGGACTTAATCCTGAGTTACAAAAGAAAATTGAAGATTTAATACACAATTTGCAGTATAATACTGTAATTGACCGCTTAGTGGCGTGGAAAAATGCAGGTTACGAAGACCTACTCGAAGGCATGTGGATTGTAGCAACGTATCAGTACCCCGATTTGAATATGGATAAACTACGCCAGTATATCAATGATATGTATTTTGATGCGTGGCTCGAACTCCGTGAAGATATGCACCCTCATGACCAAATCAGAGTGTTGAATCAGATTTTCTTTGATAAATATAAATACTTGCCCAATACAAAGAATTTTCATTCGGTGGCAAATTCGATGCTGAATCAAGTTTTTGATTTAAAAAAGGGAAATCCGATTTCGTTGTGCGTCATTTATATGCTTTTAGCAAGGCGTTTAGGCTTGCCTGTGAGTGGTGTAAATTTACCAAGTTTGTTTGTGCTTACTTACAAAACACCTCAAATTCAATTTTATATCAATATTTTTAATCGTGGACTGATTTTCTCGAAGGTTGATATTAGTAATTATATCAAACAGATGCAGCTAAAACCACAAGACTCATTTTTTCAACCTTGCACAAACTTGGATATTGTGTCGAGAGTTTTACGCAATTTGATAGTTTCGTTTGAAAAAATCTCTGACCTCGAACGTGCCAAAGAGGTTGAAAGTATCTTGAAAGCAATTTCTTAGGAGCTTACAAGGTTTGTACTGCAGGCCTGACCCATAAACTACACTTAATTAAGGTTAGACCTGCGGTGCAGACCCACAAACTACCAAAATGTATCCATCAATTTCTTCGACGTAGATATTGTATTTTTTGTTCAATTCATTGATTATCAATTTTCCAGTAATTTTTTTTTGCCCTTTATCAAATGGTAAAACGTGAAGATTTTTATTGAAAATTACCTTTCTTTTGCCATAAAGTTTATAAAGTGCTTCTTTGGCCGACCAATAAATACAGAGTTTTTCAATATCGTTTTGGGCTTCAATTATTTCTGTTTCAGATAAAAACTTGTGTTCAATTCGTTTTAGTTTCTCCGAAGGTTTTTCCATATCCATACCGATTGCTTCGGTAGGGTGCATGACGGCGGCTACATAGTTAGATGTATGGGTTATCGACATCTGCCAGTTGCTATCCACCAAATAGGGTTTGCCGTATTCGTCTTTTTTAATTCCTATGTATTTTATGCCAAGAGAATTAGCTAAGTGTTTGATTACGAGCCGACTACAGAAGAATTCGGTTTGTTTTTTTGGATGGCTGATAGCTGCCAATTCGGCATCGGTCAATATCTCTGAAGGCAACATCGACTGTAATTCATCGTGTGATTCAGTAATTTGCCAAACTGCTAATGAGATATTGTTTTCGTATTTTTTTTCTAAGATTACGGGCATAAAGTTACTCTTTTGGCTCAAAGATAGTGATAAAAACCTCCATTGAACTAAGTATTTTAGGTGTATATTTGGGCAAAAACTACAAACTATGGTAATCCTAAGAAAAATTATATTCAGTTTTATTTTTTGTGTATTTATTCTTGATGTCTTTCCCAAAAAAACACCCCAATTTAAAGTAATTGCTTTCTACACGGCCAAAAATGATAAAGCACACATCAGTTTTGTGCATGAAGCCAATCGTTGGTTTCCTGAGTTGGCTCAGAAATACAATTTTAGCTATGATTCGACTAATAATTGGGCAAATCTTAATTTGGATTTTCTTTCAAAATACCAAATTGTCCTTTTCTTAGATACTCGTCCCGAAGATAACGCCCAACGTGCTGCTTTTCAACAATATATTGAAGACGGCGGGGCTTGGATGGGCTTTCATTTTTCCGCTTTTGCCCTCAATCATTCTGCCTATAATCAAGATTGGGATTGGTACCATAATCAGTTTTTAGGTGTTGGACAATACAAAAGCAATACTTGGCGACCAACTTCGGCCGTTTTGCGTGTAGAAGACCTGAAACATCCTGTGACAAAAAAACTTCCCAAAACCTTCAAATCTTCGCCCAATGAATGGTATAGATGGGAAAAAGATTTACGCCAAAATAAAGACATTAATGTGTTACTTTCGATTGACCCAAGCAGTTTTCCGCTCGGAACTGGTCCAAAAGCCCACGAAATTTGGCATAGTGGCGATTATCCTGTGGTGTGGACAAACAAAAACTACCGAATGCTCTATGTAAATATGGGTCATAACGACATCGACTACGAAAACAAAACCAACAAGGAATTATCATTTCAGTTTGCTAACGAAACTCAAAATCAATTGATTATTAATGCCTTACTCTGGTTGGGCAAAGGCTCTAAAATCAATAGCCATAAATAGTATTTGATTGCCTATCTTTGTACATTATTCGCTCAAAACACATGGAACTCGATAATTTAGTAGCATTCAAATCATCGCACGAAGTTAAGCAAAAACTTTCTTCTTATGGAACTGTAAAGAAATTTGAAGAAGGCTCGGTTATTCTCAACGAAAATGCTTATATCAGAGCCATCCCGATTGTACTGAAAGGCTGTATTGGTGTGATGCGAACCGACGACGAAGGACGTGAAATTCTATTATATTACATCAATGCTGGTGAAAGTTGCATCATGTCGTTTTTGGGTGGACTTCACAACGATACCAGCAAAGTAAAAGCCATTGCCGAAGAAGAAACCGAAATTCTTTTTGTTCCAATTGATAAAGTAAATTTGCTAATAAAAGAAAATCCCGAGTGGTTGGATTATATTTTTCGCCTTTACCACAAGCGTTTTGAAGAATTGCTGGAAGTGGTCAATGATGTCGCTTTCAAGAAAATGGATGAAAGACTGCTCAATTTTATTAAAAAAAGATGTGAATTGAGCAAAACAAATACACTTCATATTACCCACGAACACCTCGCCAACGAACTCGGTACTGCCCGAGTGGTGGTTTCTCGCCTATTGAAACAAATGGAAGATAAAGGCTTTTTGAAACTTGGCCGAAATAAAATTTCGCTTATGTAACAAATGTTGCTGAACGCCAATTTTTCATGTTTGATATTTGTGTTGTTAAAATGATGCTACCTCTAACATTTAAAATACAAATAAAATGAAAGCAAACATGGGAACTGTTGACAAAGTAGTGAGAATACTTGTCGCAATCGTCATTATCGGTTTATATTTTGCCAATCAAATCACAGGTACAGCTGCCATAATTTTATTAGTCATTGCTGGAGTTTGTATCCTGACCAGCTTTATGAGTTTCTGCCCATTGTATTTACCGTTTGGTATTTCTACTCGAAAAACAGAAAAGAAATAAACAACATGAATTTCATCAATACCAATAAACTCACCATTATCGGAGTCGTAATTGGTGCAATCGGCGGTTACTTGTACTATCACTATGTAGGTTGTGCAAGTGGCACTTGCCCGATAACCTCAAAACCACTCAATAGCACACTTTATGGTGCGGTAATGGGCAGTTTATTCCTAAATATTTTTAAGAAAAAAGCATGAAAACCGAAGAAATAATCATTGCCAACTTGAAATGTAATGGCTGTGCCAGTACAATCAAAAAAGAATTATCATTGCTAAGTGGTATAAAAGAAGTAGCGGTCGATGTTGAACGAGATGCCGTAAATGTGACGTATGATACTATCGACAGAGAAAGCATTATCAATAAACTCCATTCGTTGGGGTATCCAGAAGCTACCGAGAAAAACGGTTTGCTATTACAAATCAAAAGCTACGGAAGTTGTATGGTAGGACGAATCAATAATCTATAAATCATATAAAAATGACTATCGAAACAATAATCCAAGAAAAGAAAGGTACAATCGTAGATGTACGAACTCCCGAAGAATTTCGGGGCGGACACGCCACAGGGGCAATCAATATTCCCTTAAACGAAGTACCCTATCGTGTCGAAGATTTCAAGGCTTTTATTGCCCCAGTTATTTTGTGCTGTGCATCAGGCAATCGAAGTGGACAGGCCCACCGTTATTTACAACAAAATGGCCTTGAGTGCTACAACGGTGGCTCATGGCTGGATGTAAATTATTATCAATCATTGGCGGTTTAAAGTTAGATTATTTACAAAAACGTACTTCATAAAATGTTAAATACAATTAAAAATTTATTAGGTTTTGGCCCCAAGGTCGATTTTGCCGAGTTAGCGAAACAGGGGGCAATCATCTTAGATGTGAGAAGTTCAGGCGAATTTTCGGGCGGACATATTAAAGGAGCTATTAATATCTCGGTTGATTCTCTGGGGCGAAACCTGAGTAAACTTAAAGACAAAAACAAACCGATTATTACGTGCTGTGCATCGGGTATGCGTAGTGCTTCGGCAAAAAATATTCTTATATCAAACGGCTACACCCAAGTTTACAACGGTGGAAGTTGGGGCAGCCTACAATACAAATTATGATGACTAAAGAAACATTACTTACCAATTGGCATTTTATGCGTTGGTTGAGGCTCGGAATGGGGATTTATGCCGCCGTTGTTGCTTTGCAGTTACATGACCCGCTTTCGGGTTTTATTGCCGCTTTATTTTTGTTGCAAGCTGTTACAAATACGGGTTGTTGTGGAGCGAGCGGCTGTGCTATTCCAATCTCAAAAAAGAGTTTATCCGAAACAGAAAAAAGCAATTTTGAAGAAGTAAAATAGAAATAAACAAAATGGACCCACACTATTTTAATGTAAATCTGAGCTGGATTTCAGACCGAAAAGGCGAAGTGTCATCGCCCGAATTAGGAGATATCATCGAAGTGGCCACCCCACCACCATTTCAGAAAGGAATCGAAGGACTTTGGTCGCCTGAGCATTTGCTTACGGCTGCTGTAAATAGTTGTTTTATGACCACCTTCTTAGCTGTAGCCGAAAACTCAAAACTCGAATTTGAACTTTTCGATTGTAAAGCCAAAGGGAAATTAGAACAAATAGAAGGTAAATTTTTGATGACAGAAGTGATTCTTGAGCCAACATTGGTCATCAATAAAGAAACCGATAAAGACCGTGCTGAGCGAATTTTACAAAAATCGGAAGCTGCTTGTTTGATTTCAAATTCAATCAAATCGAAGGTTTCGATGATACCTAATATTCAATATCTAAAATGAATGAAAAATATATCATTGTTCTACTGACTGTTTTTACGATTATCCTAAATAGTTGTTTGTCGGGGCAATCGCAAAATACTAACACTAATTTAGAACCAATCGAGTTTGCCGAAAAAATGAAAGCACAGACGACGGCTACGCTGATTGATGTACGCACGCCCGATGAGTTTTCAAAAGGACATATTGAAAATGCCCAAAATATCGACTGGCGTAGTAATGGTTTTAGGAAACAAATTGAATCGTTGGATAAAGCAAAGCCCGTATTTATTTATTGTTTGAGTGGTGGACGAAGTTCCTCGGCGGCAAGTGAAATGCGTGAGGCTGGTTTCAAAGAAGTTTACGAATTGGAAGGTGGAATTATGAAATGGCGGGGAGCGAGTTTGCCCGAAACAATTTCAAATACCTCAACGAAAGTAGCGGGCTTGAGCCACCAACAATTTGAGGCACTTGTGACGTCTGACAAACTGGTTTTGGTAGATTTCTATGCCGACTGGTGTGCTCCTTGTCAGAAAATGAAACCTTATCTTGAAGAAATTTCAAAAGATATGGCCGATAAGGTGCAAATCCTGCGTATTAATGCTGATGATAACCAAGCACTTTGCAGAGAATTACAAATAGATGCCTTGCCTGTTTTACAGCTTTACAAAAACAAAAATCTGAGGTGGAATAATGTAGGTTTTATTGATAAAGCAAGTGTTTTAGCTCAAATAAATAAGTAATCGACGCATCCTTCAAAGCAAATAAGGCTTTGAAGGATTTTTTGCGTTTTAAGCATCCTGCACAATGTTTAATAGCAAAATACCACTCATACTCACTGCGAAATTCACTGATATCAAAAGCATTCACAATCTATCCTCCGAAAACAAATCTTCAACTAATGGTGTTTATTAAAAGAGTGTTTCGTTAGAGTCTCTGAAAAAAAGAATAATATTAGTTTGACTACCTCAAAGATAATTGCAAGAAATGACAATTATCTGACTGGATAAAATTTAGTTAACGAAACATTACCGTTAAAACAGTCATACTTAGTTTTAGCTCAATTTTTAAATTTAGATATAATAATTTGTATTATGTCGAGATATTTTATTAAATAGTCGCTATTGTTCTTAAAAATATTTAATAAAAAAGTCTTTCTTATTAAGTATTGATTAATTTTATCACGCTTTATTAATTATTGTATAACAAACTAAAACTTACGAATGAACAAACTTCTACGAGTTTCGTTGGCGTGTTTATTTCTCTTTGTTTCTTTTTGGGGAAATGCACAAACGGTTGTAACAGGAAAAGTTACATCGAGCGAAGATGGTAGTCCGCTTCCAGGAGTATCAATCACAATCAAGGGTACAACAAAAGGAACAAGTACAGACGAAAAAGGTACGTACAAATTGTCTGTACCTGCAAATTCAACACTTCAAGCAAGTTTCATTGGTTTTACCGATGCCGAACAAGTGATAGGTAATCGCAGTGTTGTTGATTTCACACTTTCTTCGAACGTAAAATCTTTGAGTGAAGTAGTCGTGACAGGTTATGGTTCACAAATCAAGCGTGACCTAACAGGGAATATTGTTAAGATTAAGTCGTCAGAAATCCAAGATATGCCCGTAACTACTTTCGAGCAGAGTATTCAAGGTAAAGCGGCGGGTGTGCAGATTAACCAAGGTACTGGTAAATTGGCACAAGGTATTCAGGTACGTGTGCGTGGCCAGTCATCGGTTTCTGCTTCAAATGAACCATTGTATGTATTAGATGGTATTCCATTGACACAAGGCGATTTGGGTAACAATGGTGGTGAAACTAACCCGTTAGTTGATATCAACCCACAAGACATCGAATCAATCGAAATATTGAAAGATGCTTCAGCGGGTGCTATCTATGGAGCTCGTGCTGCCAATGGTGTGGTTTTGATTACAACTAAAAAAGGTAAATCAGGTGCGACAAAAATCAGCTTTGGAATGCAATACGGAAAAAGTAAGCCAACCAAAGTCTTGAAATTCTTGAATACCCAACAATACATTGATTTTTACCGTGTGGCTGCTGCCAACTCGGATGCAATTGATGGATATGACAAAAAAGACCCAGATTCTTATACGTCATACATGGAGAGTTTCTTTCAAACGCAGAGTTTGGGTACACTCGGCACTGCCAACCAAGCTGATACCGATTGGGGTAGTTTAGCATTTCAAGATGCTCCATCTAAGCAATATGACTTAAATTTGAGTGGTGGTACTGATAAAACTACATTTTTTATTTCAGGCCAATTACTTGACCAAACAGGTATTTTGTTGGGTAATGCTTTCAATCGTTATACAGGCCGTATGAACCTTACTCATAGAGTTACTGACCGCTTAAGTATTGGTATGAATATGAGTGTTACTCGTTCGTTGAACGAGCGTGTATCAGGCGACCGTCAGTTCGATAATCCATTACAGTTGGTAGCTTTGCCGCCAATGACCCCTTCCACTGACCCCGAAACAGGTCTTCCAGTAGGTACACCTCCAGGTGATATTTCGATTCCTGTATATTATAATGGTATGATTAATATCGGTAATGCTTATTATAATACAACCGTTCACCGCAATATTAGTAATGTATTTGCCGAATATGCTATCTTGAAAGGTCTTCGTTTCCGTACTGAATTTGCTCTTGATTTATTGAATCAACAAGAAGAACAATATTATAATAGCAAAACTCAACGTAACTTCGGAGCTCCACTTGGTTATGGTTTCAATCGTTTCGTAAGAGTTGAAAATTATAATACTAATAATTATTTTGTTTATGATAACGTATTTGGTAAACACGGAATCAATGCAACGGCTGGTTTATCTTACCAAAATTCACAAACCAAAACCAATGCTGCCGAAGGTAAAGATTTTCCGTCGGATGCGTATCGTATGATTACGAGTGCTGCCCGCAAGACAGATGCAAGCTCATCACAATCTGATTATCGTTTTGCCTCTTATTTCACTCGTTTGAATTATAAATTTAACGATAAATATTTATTGGGTCTGAGTGCCAGAATTGATGGTTCTTCTCGTTTTGGAGCAGATAATCGTTATGGTTTCTTCCCTGCGGTTTCGGCGGGATGGGTACTTTCAGAAGAGAGTTTCTTGAAAAATATCGAACTAATCAGTTTCCTAAAACTTCGTGCAAGTTGGGGTAAGACGGGTAATGCCGAAATCGGCAACTTCCCGCAATTAGGGTTGTTTACAGGTGATGCAGGTTATGGTACTTTACCAGGTCAACGTCCTTCTCAACTGGCTAATCCTTCATTGGGCTGGGAGTCTACGCAACAAATTGATATTGGCCTTGATTTTGGTATCTTGAAAAACCGTATTAACGGTGAAATTGATTACTATGAAAAAAATACAACAGGTTTATTGTTGAATGTGAACGTACCAGGAACAACAGGTTTTGCAACACAAACTAAAAACGTTGGTGCATTAACAAATAAAGGTTTTGAGTTTGTATTAAACACCGATAATTTAGTTGGCCAGTTCAAATGGAAAACAAGCTTGAATGCTTCTACCAACAAAAACAAAATTACTGACTTACAAGGACAAGTAATTGAAGGTGGATTGGCCAACATGAGCCGTGCCGTAGAAGGACAGCCACTGGGTACTTTCTTCACCGTAGAATACGCTGGTGTTGACCCTACTAATGGTGACGCTCTTTTCTACAAAAACACAAAAGCTGCGGATGGTACTATTGACCGTTCAACAACCAAAACATATAGCCAAGCTCAACGTACCGTTATTGGTAGTCCACTACCTAAATGGGTTGCGGGTGTAACAAATACATTTAGCTATAAAGGTTTTGAGTTAAGCGTGTTCTTGAATGGTGTATTCGGAAATAAACTTAATTTCTACGGTGTAGGTCGTTTCTCTTCGGCTAATGGCCGTTTTGAAGATAATCAAACGGTTAATCAGTTAGCAGCGTGGACGCCACAAAATACCAATACGAATGTTCCGCAAGCACGTTTATTCTTCAATAATGGAGCTCAAGCGTCAAGCCGTTTTATTGAAGATGGTTCTTATGTACGTTTACGTAATGTAACGTTTGCCTACAACTTGCCAAAAACGCTTATCAGTAAAGTGAAATTGAGCAATGTAAGAGTATATGTGACAGGTCAAAATTTGTTGACATTCACGAAGTATTCTGGTTGGGACCCAGAAGTTAATGCCGATGACGTTGTATCAAATATCGCTTTAGGTTATGACTTCTACACAACGCCTCAAGCAAAAACTATCATGGGTGGCTTAAATATTAGTTTCTAATAGCCTAACACTTTATTGATTTACTTAAAGAAATTAGATAAAATGAATAAAAATATAAAAAATTGGCTATTTGTTGGTGCATCTGTCGCTTTTATGACAGCTTGCGATAGCCGCTTAGATGTAAAGCCAACACAATCAATCGAAGAGTCTACGGCTCTTGCTACTTCAAAAGATGTAGAAGTTACATTGGTAGGTACTTATGATGGTTTGAGTAGCACTAACCTCTACGGTGGTGCAGTTCAATATTCTGGCGATTTATTGGGCGATGATGCTGAAGTGAGATTTGCGGGTACATTCTCTACTTTAGATGAGTTATGGCGTAAAACAATGACTACGACTAATGGCCAAACGCAGGCTTCGTGGTTGCAAGCATACAATACCATTAATCGTGCAAACAATGTCTTGGCTTCATTGGATAAAGTAGAAGCGAGTAAAAAAGCACGTATTGAAGGCGAAGCACGTTTTATTCGAGGTTTAGTGTATTTCGATTTAGTAAGACTTTGGGCTAAAGCTTGGGGCGATGGCGACAACGCTACCAATTTGGGTGTGCCACTCGTAACAACGCCTACCCGTATTGTAGGGGAGGCAGATAACCGTTCAAGAGCAACCGTTGCAGCCGTTTATACACAAGTTTTAGAAGATTTAACAAAAGCTGAATCATTATTAGGCAATATCTCAAATGCGGGTTTTGCTTCAAAGAGTTCAGCTCAGGCTATTTTAGCGAGAGTTTATTTACAACAAGGAAACTACGCTGCCGCTCGTGATGCAGCCAATAGAGTAATCTCAAGCAATCAATTTGCGTTAACTCCTTCATTTGCGGAAGCATTTGAAGATGCTTCAAACGAGAGTGAAATGATTTTTAAAGTAATTGTAACAGACCAAGATGGGGGCAATGCTTTGAATACGTTTTTTGCTCCATCTACTTACCAAGGTCGTGGAGATATTCGTGTGCAAGCTAAACATTTAGCACTTTATTCGGCTGGCGATACAAGAGGAACATTTTTCGTAAGAGCATCAAACAATAACTTTACGGCTAAATTCCTTGACCAATATGGCGATGTACCAGTGGCTCGTTTGGCTGAAATGTATTTGATTCGTGCCGAAGCAAACCAACGTTTAAATACTGCAATTGGTGCTACACCATTGGCTGATATTAATCGTATCAGAGCAAGAGCAGGAGCAAGAGAATTGACAACCGTTGATTTGAATGCAATCTTGGCAGAACGTAAGTTGGAGTTAGCCTTTGAAGGACACCAAGTACACGATGCAAAACGTTTGAAAAGAAACGTTGGTACTTTGGCATTTAGCGATAACAAATTGGTAGTTCCGATTCCGCAACGTGAAATTGATACTAACAAATCATTAGTACAAAACCCAGGATATTAATTTCTGGTAATAATAATCACAAAAAATGCGAGTCGATTTCGGCTCGCATTTTTTGTTGTATTGAAAATTAATAACAAATTACAATTCTCTGATACGGATATTTTTGAATGATACCGCATCGCCGTGGTCTTGTAAACCGATTTTTCCTTTACTGTATTTTCCGAAACCTTCCCAACCTTTAAATTTACTTTTAGCGACCATTGCATCCCATTCTGGGCCTTCTGATTTATATTTTACTGAGAGAGTACCGTTTTGATAAATACTAACTTCCCCTTTATTTTTGATAATTTTAACAGTATTCCAAACGCCTGCAGGTTTTGTAACCGATGCCGAAGGAATCATGTCGTATAATGAACCCGCTTTGTGATTGCCGTCTTTACCAGCTTTTGCGTCAGGGTGACGCTCATTGTCAAGCACTTGGATTTCGGGTGCTGTTAAATACGGAACACTGTATTTTGCATCTTCATATACACCATAGAAAATACCACTGTTTGCACCTTCCGAAACTTTCCACTCTAATTCGAGTTCAAAATTTTCGTATTCTTTATCAGTTATGAGGTCATCGCCGTGTTTTTCACCTTTGGCTTTTCCTGCAAATACCAGTGTTTCATCCTGAATTTTCCATTTATCGGTAATTGGTTGACCTGCTTTGTTATAAACGTGCCAGTTTGTAAAAGTTTTACCATCAAATAATTTTACCCACTTGCCTTTTTTTTGAGCAAAACTTGTTGATGCCACCAACAGTGTAAGGGCAAGGATTTTTGAGATTGTTTTCATTGAAAAATGATTGAGGTTGATTAAATAATAAACTACAAAGCAAATTAAAAAAAAGATAAGTGAAGAAGTGTGTTGGAAGGAGAAAAATCGACAAAAAGGTAGATAGTATGGACAAAACTTTATCAGAGTTATTCTACCATAAGTTTATTTTTGATGATATATTTTAATTGAGGTTGAATGATTTCAACCTCAATTTGTCTTTTCATCTGAATAACAGGAAATAGTTTATATCCCTAAAACTCGACGGTTTACCGCTTCATCAGCACCAGTAGCTGCAAAATCATCAAATGCACGAGTAGCGACTTGAATGATATGGTTTTGAATAAATGGAGCTCCTTCGGCTGCACCTTGTTCCGATGATTTTACACAACATTCCCATTCCAAAACAGCCCACGAATCGTAGTCGTATTGTGAAAGTTTCGAGAAAATTCCTTTGAAATCAACTTGACCATCGCCTAATGAACGGAAACGACCTGCACGGTCTGCCCAACCCGCATAACCACTATAAACGCCTTGTTTTCCCGATGGGTTAAACTCGGCATCTTTTACGTGGAATGCCTTGATACGGTCATGATAAAGGTCGATAAATGCCAAATAATCAAGGTGTTGTAGCACAAAGTGGCTTGGGTCATAGTTAATGCACGCACGAGAGTGTCCGCCTAAATAATCGACAAACATTTCAAAAGTTGTACCATCAAACAAATCTTCACCAGGGTGTAATTCGTAGCAATAATCAACGCCACATTCATCATAATAATCTAAGATTGGCTTCCAACGATTTGCCAATTCTTTGAATGCTGTTTCAATCAAACCACTTGGGCGTTGTGGCCACGGATACAAAAATGGCCAAGCTAATGCCCCCGAAAAACCAACATGTGATGTCAAACCAAGATTTTGAGAAGCTTTTGCTCCCCATCTGAGTTGTTGTTCGGCCCATTGGCGGCGAGCTGGCTCATTGCCATGAACAGCCGCTGGTGCAAACGCATCATACATCGTATTGTAGGCAGGGTGCGAAGCAATCAATTGCCCTTGAAGGTGTGTTGATAATTCTGTAATTTCTAAGCCTTTATCTTTTAATTTACCTTTCAACTCATCGCAATAAGTCTGGCTTTCGGCTGCTTTTTGGAGGTCAATCACACGACCATCCCACGATGGTAATTGGATTCCTTTATAACCCAAACCGGCCATATAATCGGCAATTGTATCGAGTGAATTAAATGGTGCTTCATCGCCCATAAATTGAGCAAGAAATATCGCTGGTCCTTTTATTGTTTTCATAAATTAATTTTGAATGATAGAATGTTTGAATGAGTAAATGCTTGAACGATTGAATATTTTCTATTCTATTATTCTAACATTTATTCGAAATTAAATTTTTATCAATTTGTGTTTTTTCTCGCCTTTGAAAGTACTTTTATTATTTGTTCAGCTTCTTGCATTAAATCGGCTAATTTATTTTCTGCAACTATTTGTGATTCTACTAAAATTTCTAACCAAAAAAGAGATTCATCTGCTTCTTCGATAGTGATACTTAATTTTGAATAAAATTCGGCTTGACTTCTTGTTCTGCAAACCGCTCGATAATTAGCCCCAACAGAACTTGCAGAACGAAGTAGTTGTTTACCAATAATTTTTGCTTCGTCTGTTTTTGGTAAAGCTTGAAATACTTTAATATTTCTCAGAGTAAAAGCTTTCGTTCTCTTTTTGAATTCTTCTATAAATGCTTCTTTTTCTTGCATTTGAATAAATTTTCGAATGATAAGAATGAGTAAATTATAAAATATTTTATTCACTCATTCTATCATTCACTCATTCAAAATTATATTTTTACCCACTTAGACGAAGATTTCCCCGACTTAATCACCGCTTCAACAAACTGCATTCCTCTGATTCCATCATCAATCGTTGGGAAGTCGAGGTCAAATTCGTTAGGGGTTTCACCATTCATTCGCTTACGAACTGTACGAGCAAAGTTTTTGTAAATATTGGCGAAAGCCTCCAAATAACCCTCTGGATGCCCAAATGGAATACGTGAACTTACTTTAGCCGCTTCGTATAAATCGCCTACCGACGGTTCAAAAATACGTTGTCCATCAATAGATTTATGTCTTAAATATTGAGGTGTTTCTTGGTGCCAGTATAAGCTTCCAAGCTCGCCATAAACTCTGATATTGAGTCCGTTTTGTTCACCGTTAGCAATTTGGCTACAAGTTAGAATTCCCTTTGCACCATTATCAAAATGCAATAAAACGTTAGCATCATCATCAAGAAGTCGGCCTTCTACAAATGTTGAAACATCAGCACAAAGCTCCGTAATTTTTAGGCCCGTAACATACTCAGCTAAGTTTTCGGCGTGTGTACCAATATCGCCCACAGCACCCGCAATTCCTGAACGCTTAGGGTCAGTACGCCATTCGGCTTGTTTGTTTGTTCCTGTTTGTTCTTCAGGAAATGATAACCAACCTTGTGGATATTCAACAATAACCTTACGAATTTTACCGATTGCCCCTGCTTGAATCATGGCACGTGCTTGTTTTATCATCGGATAGCCCGTGTAGTTGTGTGTTAGAGCAAATGTTAAACCTGTTTTCTCAACAATGTCTTTTAATTTTCGAGCTTCCGAAAGTGTAAAAGTAACAGGTTTGTCGCAAATCACATGGAAGCCATTTTCTAAGGCCATTTTTGCGGGAGCGAAGTGCATGTGATTGGGTGTAACGATTGAAATAGCGTCCATGCTGTCTTTACGACGCTTTTCTTTTTGAATCATTTCTTTGAAATCGCCGTAGCAACGAGCGGGGTCAAGCATTAAGTCTTCGCCCGATGTTTTTGATTTTTCTGGGGTAGAACTAAACGCTCCGCCTACTAATTCGATTTCACCATCAATGGCAGCCGCAATTCGATGAACACCCCCGATGAATGCTCCTCGACCACCGCCCACCATACCTATTCGGATTTTACGAGCCATAGTTTAAATAATGATTAATTTTTAATGATTAATGTTGAATGTGTTTTTGTATAGTACTGCAACTGACTCTAAGTTTTCAGGTTATTGTTCTATCGAAAGAAGCTGGTTGCGACTAACGAATTCTTTCGGATGAACAAAAATTATGGCAAATTTATTTAATGGGTTGTTTCACACAGAAATTTACATAAAACCATAGATTCTTAGTAATTGCGTTGCCAAATTTCCGAAAAAGTGTCGAATCAACAATTAAAAATAGGATTTTCTTTTGGGAAAATTTAAAATATTATATTTTTACGGCTCAATTTATTCAAAACCCTTAAAACCTTCTAAAACTATGGTAAATCAGAACCGTCTTTTTCTGGGGAGTTGTTTTGCTCTCATCACAACAGCTTTCTCATTTAGTATTCGTGCGGGGATTCTTCCGCAATTAGCAACTGATTTTAGTTTATCAGCCGAGCAACTTGGTTTTATCAATTCGATGTGGTTTTTGGGCTTCCCGATTGCCATGATTGTTGGCGGACTCGTGTATCACACCGTAGGTCCGAAAAAAATCATGATGATTGCTTTCGTGTGTCATGCTCTCGGTATTCTCTTGACGCTTTACCCACAAGTATTGGGTGGGTATACGGGTCTTTTGGTATCAACATTCTTGATTGGTATCGGTAATGGCTGTACAGAAGCGGCTTGTAATCCGATGATTGCGGATGCTTATTCTGGTTCACAAATGAGTAAAATGTTGAACCGTTTCCACATGTGGTTCCCTGGAGGAATTGTGGTAGGTAGTTTGTTGTCGGAAGTTATGACAAAACAACTCGGCTTAGGATGGCAGCCACAAATTTGGTTAATTTTAGTACCAACTTTAATATATGCATATTTATTCTGGGGACAAGAGTTTCCAAAACCTAAAACAGAAGGTGTAACTTCAATCGGCGAAAACCTAAAAGCAATGGCTACGCCTTTGTATATCTTTATGTTTGCTTGTATGGCTCTTACGGCTATCACAGAGTTTGGCCCACAACAATGGACGGGTTTAATCATGAGTAAATCAGGTGCAAGTCCGATGCTTATTTTGGCACTCGTAACTGGTTTGATGGCTGTTATCAGATTCTTTGCTGGGCCAATCGTTGAGAAATTTGACCAAACTGGAGTTTTACTTGGTTCGGCAGTTTTGGCAGCTATCGGTATCTACTTATTTAGCACTCAAACAGGTTCAATGGCCTATGTTGCTGCTGTGTTCTTTGCAATGGGTGTGGCTTTATTCTGGCCAAATATGGTCGGTTTTGTTGCCGAAAAAGTGCCTTTGAGTGGTGCATTAGGTATGTCAATCATTGGTGGTGTTGGTATGTTTTCAACTTCAATTTTTCAACCAATTATTGGTCGTTGGATTGACTCAGCAAAAGCAGAACAAACAGCCGCTGGTTTGACTGGTGACGAAATGGAGCTGGCTGCTGGACAGGCTACGCTTAGCACCATGGTATTATTTCCAGCGATTTTGATTGTGGCTTTCATCATCCTTTATTTCTGGCAAAAAAGAAAACCAGCTCAAGCATAATTTAGGACAAGTTTTCAACCTGTCAATAAAGATAGAGCTAATTATTAAAAAGCCTCGCTAAGTACTTAGCGAGGCTTTTTAATACAAAAAATCCCTTATCTCAAGCGAAATAAGGGATAAGAATTAAATTACTAACTTTCTCTATTAATGATGATGCTTGTTGACGATGA